>JBAZUB010000004.1 GCA_041661625.1 Patescibacteria group bacterium
GAGGATTGGGCGGACGCACCGGAGAACTACAAGATATTAATAGAGCAAATTCGCAATTATCCGCAATCGAAAAAAGATGGACCTGACGCACTTCAGGGCGCTCGAAAGCGGCTTAACAAAAGCGGAGCGCAAATACGATGAGACGCAAAACATCCCCCCTAACTAAGCAAGTGGCAGAACTGCGCCGGGAACTGCAGTCTGTCTACAAGGCCAATGAGGCCCGCCACTTTGTAGGCAACCCGTTTAACTACAGCCGTGAAAGCCAGTTCGCGCCCACATCTAAGACTGAAGATTACTTACAGCTCTATGAGACTTACGCCCATGTCTTTGCTTGTGTTGACGCCATATCCCGCAACTGCGCCAAGCTGCCCCTGCGCCTGTATAAACTGACAACCAGGTCAAGCACTAAGGACCGGCGCGGGGAAGAGATAACCATGGGTGATGTGTGGAACCTGTTCAATCAGCCTAACCCATATTGCAGCGGTTACGGGCTTATCTATTCGACCGTGGCCTATCTCAAGCTCACGGGAAACGCATATCTTGAGAAGGTGGGGGCTAAGACCATCCGCGAACTCTGGACCCTGCGCCCTGATTGGATGAAGATACGGGCGGACGCTAAGAACCTAATAGCGGGTTATGAGTACACGGTTGACGGGTCAATGATTAAGTACGCGCCCGAGGAAGTCCTGCGCTTCAAGACCTTCCACCCCCGTTCCGAGATATACGGCATGGCGGTCATGTCTCCGGCACAGCAGAGCATCATTACGGACCTTTACGCGGCCAAGTATTCCAAGCTGTTCTTTAAGCAGGGCGGACACCTTAACTGGTATGTCAGTGTCAAGGAAGAGATGGACAATGAGTCATACAAGCGCATGGAGCAGCAGGCGCGGACCAAGTGGGGCGGCATAGAGAACGCCCATGTCCCGGCCATTCTTGACCAAGGCGCGGAGATTAAGGAACTGGGCGGTAACCCTGATAACAAGGTGCTGCTACCACAGAAGACCCTTAGCCGCGATGAAGTCTGTGAGGTCTTCGGGGTGCCTGCCCTTATGCTTGGCCTGCCCAATGAGACGCACTACAATAACGCCGAAGCTCAAAAGGTTTTCTTTTGGGAAGAGACCATTCAGCCATTCATGGGCGAGTTGGTTGCTACCATTAACCGTGACCTGTTATGGCCTATCGGTATTGAGATGGAGGCGGATTACTCTAAGGTGAGCGTCCTGCAGCCGGATTATAATACCAAGGCGATGACGGCTAAGACGCTTGTTGATGGCCGCATTATGACGCCCAATGAAGTGCGGGAAAAGTTTCTTGAGATGGACCCGCTGCCCGGTGGTGATGAGTTCTATGTCCCGCCCACGCCCGCACCTTTCGGCGGCCTTGGTCTTGATGATGAGGAGACAGCACAGGACAAGGATGATAAAACAACCGTACCCGCTGCCGTGCCTACAGAGAAGCCCGTTGAAAAGGCCAAGCGCAAGCCCCGCAAGCCACGCGAGGAAATGGCTAAGGCCATCGTTAATCACCGGGCCACTGTTGCCGCCTATGCCTATGACGCTATCTATCAGGTTATTGATAAGGCTTATGTGGCCTATGCGGACGCGGTTCACGGCGTGATTGGAACCAATGTTAAGAAGGTTGCCTTTATCAAGTTAGACCTTGTAACAGAGGCCATCGCATCCCTTGACCCCGTTACCATGAAGCTGGCCGAAGACCTGCTAAAGGTTGAAAATGGCTTGCTTGATAAGATTATCAGGGCCGAATACCAACGAGTCAAAGACTTCGCACCTGAAAAGGCTATTGCCGCTGATATTGAAAGCCAGGTATCCAAGCACCTAGACCGCATCGTTAAGGCCAGCGTTAAGGCCGTGAGCGAGACGGTTATCGACCGGGTTACAAAGCACCTTGAGGATGGCATAGCATCCGGTCAGACCGCCGCTGAACTAGGCCGGGATATTCAGGACTTGCTTGGCAAGGACACGGCGCAGGCGCAGACCATAGCGCGGACTGAGACCCTGAAGTATACAGAGACTAGCCGGTATGAAACCCTTACCGCGATGGGGTTTGAGGAGAAGGAATGGATACATTCAGAGCATAGCAACGCCCGCCCCGGTCATGAAGCCCTTAACGGAACGGTGGTTAAGCTAGGCGAATACTTTGTAGACCCCGTGACCGGTGATAAGCTCATGTTCCCCGGTGACCCTAACGCGCCCGTAGGGGCCGTTGCAAATTGTGGGTGCACCTTCGTTGAATACGTCAAGGAAGCGGTGGAGGAATAATGAAAACCCTAATCGCCAAATATGCCGCGCTCCTTGACGCGCCTATCACGCCCGAGGCTATGCTTGAACTCAAGGCAACCCGTGACACCCTGGCTTCAGACAAGGGCGTGGTCCTGACCAAGTTTGAAAACCCCCGGCTCCATTTCCTTGATGGGCGTGTGTCATGGGCTGATATCGCGCCTGCCGTTGATAGCAAGGTTGAGGTCAATCTGGTTGTCATGGATAAGGAAACTATCCCGGCCATCAAGGGCTTCAAGAAGTATGTCCTTGGCTATGCCGTTGATAGCACTAAACCATTTGAAGGCGATAACATCGAGGCGCTTGTTACAACCATCATACCCGATACGGACTACAAGGTCGGTTCTATACTGGCCGTAAAGACAGGGGGCGTTAGACCTATAAGGGCTGACGGCCACTTTAAGGTTGAGATTGACCCGCCCCTAACCTTCACGGCCAAGAAAGATAAACTCAACTGCGCTAAGGAAATCATCCGCAAGGCGTTCAAGGCCGAGGCGCTTGAGATGGATAAGGCGATGGCCGTTGACTTGTGCGTGTCCAAGGTGCTTAAGTTCGACCTCGATGCGTATTATGGGGTAGGCGTGGACAAGGCCGTGAAGTTCTGCAAGGCTATGGACTTCATGAAAGAGGGGATTGTTTACGGCATAGTCTACCCTGTGAATGAAGTTGATACGGACGGTGACTATGCTACACCCGAAGAGGTACAAAAGGCTGCATGGCGTTTCATGGAGGATTTCCAAGCCTTCAACTTCATGCACTCTGAACCTCTCACAGCCCAGGATGTCACACTAGTTGAAAGCGCCACGGCGATGGCTGATATCAAAGACCTTGGCATTAAGAAGGGAGATTGGTATATCGCCGTCCGCGTGCGTAATGATGAACTCAAGGACAAGATTTTAAAGGGTGAGATTACCGGCTTCAGCATGGAGGGCAGCGCGCAGCCCGGTAAACCAATCCCTGAACTTGAAAGGATGAAACAATGAAACCTTATCCCAATTATAAGGGCAATAACTTAACGGACATAGTGCCGCGAAAGATTGCGCTTGTGACAGAGGGAGCTAATAAAAAGAAGTTCTGTTTGTTTAAACTCAAAGAAAAAGGAAATCCCACAATGGAAAAGACCGAACTGGATACCATCGTATCCGAAGTGGTCAAGGCCATTCAGCCCATGCTGACCGACCTTACCGCAAAGACCGACGCCATCGCTAAGATGGTCAAACCCGAAGACAAAGACCCCGAACTCACCGATGAGCAGGTTAAGGCACAGGTTGCCGCCGCTCTTGCCAAGGAAGGAAACTAACATGAAACAGTCCGAACTCAACAAAATGCTTGAGGGTATCTCTACCCGTAAGGCTCGCTTTTCAGTGGGCGAAAATCGCGGTCCTGAGACCATGACCGAACTGCATAAGGGCAGCGTCACGGGTGAAGACCGCTATGCTCGCGCCATCAAAAAAATTCAGGTTGACAGCGATAAGCTGCTCCTGACTTCCAAGTCTACCGGCATCCCGGTTGAGAAGCTGAACGCGTATGCAGGTTTCAAGCGCTTCATCGAGGATGATAGTGAACTTAAGAAGGTCATGACTGACACCACCCAGTCCAACTGGATTCCCTCCAATTTCAGCGCGGATTTCGTTGATGCTGTCGGCCTTGAACTCAAGGTAGCGGCCCTGTTCCCTGAGGTTCAAATGACCTCTCCGACTCAGTACTTCAGCATCAAGACTGATTTCAGCACGGCCTATACCAAGACTGAAGGTTCTGACGCGACTGCTTCACCGAACATTACGGACCAGAAAGGCACCCTCACGGCTAAGGTTATCGCGGTCTATCAGACCATCAGCGATGAGCTTGACCAGGACGCGGCCTTTGCTC
Source organism: Patescibacteria group bacterium (assembly GCA_041661625.1). Lineage (NCBI taxonomy): Bacteria > Patescibacteria group bacterium. The sequence continues at coordinate 4,167 of JBAZUB010000004.1, forward strand.
AGGCTCCCATGCTGCGCAATGACTGCATCACGGCCATCGGGCGCGGTATCGAGAACGCCATTATCAACGGTGACTCTTCGACTACCCACCTTGACACGGATGTTACGCTGGCCTACGATGTGCGCCATGCCTGGCAGGGCTTGCGGCGTTATGCTTACGCTAACTCCCTGACCACCGACCTGTCCACCTTCAACGCTGACACCGTGACAGCCCTCCTGGGCAGCATGGGCGTTTATGGCGCGGACCCTTCACAGATTGCCGTTATCGTTGGTACGGGTGGCCGTATCAAGCTGCTGAACCTCAAGGACAACCAGAATAACCGCGTTTACCTTGAGTACGGTACGCCCGGCGCTATGAATGTGGCAATGGTTCCCGGTGGTGTCGGCAAACTGGCCGGTTGCGATGTGTTGGTTTCCGAGTTCTGCCGCGAGAACCTGAACGCGTCAGGCTTCTATGACAGCACCGTGGCTACCAAGAAGTCGCTCCTGTTCGTTCGTAAGGATGGATGGGTTCGTGGCATGAGCCGGAACATGACGGTTGAAACCGACCGTGATATCGTTGCGCAGTATACCAAGCTGGTGGTTTCCACCCGCATGGCTTTCGCGCCCCGTTATTACACCGGCGAAACCACCACTTGGCTCGGATACAACATCTAAGGAGACATCCCTAACCTCGGATAGGGGGGAAGTAACTAACCCCCTATTACTTTACCATGATACAAGGCGTGATGATATTCTACGATGACGGCCCGGAACTCTTAGAGAGGGCGCTTACCTCTTTAAAGAAGGTGACTGACCGGGTGTTAGCCGTGGACGGGGCATATAGGGAATTTCCGCATAAGGATTTTCTTAGCAAGAAAGAGAACCGCAAGATAGCCAAGGCGCTTGCCGATGAAGTTATCACACCTGATAAGGAGTGGTATGATGAGCCGACAAAAAGAAACGCATACCTCACGCTCAAAAGCGAAAAAGACTACTACCTCATGCTCGACGCGGATGAAGAAATTATTGGGCGAAAGCCTGAACGATGCGTGCATCCGTGCTACAGGGTTTCGCTATCTACATTCCGTAGCGAACAATGGCTACCCGCTTACTACAACCGGCTCTTCAGGCATCACGAAGGGATGCGTTACCACCTCACCCATAACAACCTCGTCACGCCCGCAGGCATAGCGCTTGCCCTGCCGGATAGCCATATCCCTATCTGTGAGGATGTGACTATTAAGCATTACCCCGGCGAAAGGTCAAATGAGCGGCAGGCGGAAGACGCGGTATTTGAGGGGCGCAAAGAAGAGCGCCTGATAGTCCTGCCGGTCATGCAGGCAACGCCTGACAGCACAGTCAAGGGTACGCCCATGCAGGTTAGATACATAGCCGCTGCGCCCTATCGCGGATTTGATGACGTTAACGGGCAGTCGGTTAACCTGAACTGCCGACAGGGTGACTTAGTTTATATCAGCCGCGAGAAGTGGGCGCAATTACAGGCAGATTTCAAGGGGTCATGGGTGCTTATCAAGGAGATAGACAATGGCTGAATTTGTTAGCCTGGCCTCAATCAATGCAACCAGTATTCAGACCTATCTGAATGATACCACTATCAGCGCAGACCTGATTAATGCTCACCTGTTAGGGGCGCGGTCATTTGTTGAGGAATATTGCAGGCATGATTTTCTGTCCACCACACGGACGGCAGAGAAGCCCCTGATTGATAAGAATACATCGGTATTCTACCTTAAGAACTGGCCGGTTGCAAGCATTACCTCGCTTGTTGAAAACGGCAATACCCTTGTGGAGGATACGGACTTTTACATTGACAAAGACACTGGCAGGGTTGAGAAGATAGCGTCTACCGATATCCTTAACCCTGACCGTGATGTCTCCTATTGGTCCACGGAGCGGGCGGCGGTGGTGGTTACCTATGTAGGCGGGGAAGCCATTACCGATGACGTTATCATGGCCGTTAAAGAGATAGCGGCTATCAGGGCAGGCGTCAAGCGGCGGACCTATACGGACGGCGAAGGCGTTGAGCGGGCCACCACCATGAACAGCATCCCGAAGGACATCATGGATGTGCTTAACCGGCACAGGCACAGGCAGTATATTTTATGATTGAAGTAAAAGTCATTCCTGACCCTGCCTTTCTTGACCTTGCCGAAAGGCTTAAGGTGGGCTTACTGCCCGTTATCGACAAGGAGACGCGCCTTACTACTGGCTATGCCAAGCGATTGATAATCAGGTCAACGGCTAGAGGCAGGACCGGACTAACGCAGGGCATGTGGAAAACAGAGAAGATAACCGAAGGCGTTTACAGGATATACAACCTGTTCAAGCACGTTGCTTTCCTTGAATACGGAACCGGCATCTATGGCCCCTTCAAGCGGTGGATTAGACCTAAGACGGCCATGTTCTTGCACTTCCCGATATGGTCGGCTAATACAATCACCGGATGGGTGCGGACGCTCAAGGTTGCCGGTATGCCTAAGCAACCCATGATTGCACCTAATAAGGATAAGATTATCAATGACCTTCGCATCCGCATATCCAACGCCATCAAGCGGCTGACCGCTGCGACAGGTGGTAAATAATGGCCCTTGACCGCGTTGCAGCAATAAGGAGGTTTCATGGCTGATTTCGATTATACCGGCGCTCGCAAACAGGCCGCATATCTGACCGCCCTTTGTGACGCTCACGATGCCGTTGTCGCCGGAAAAGCCTTGAAAGAGGACGAACCGAAGGAAACGCTTGAGGCGCAGAAAATCTCCGCTTCAAATATCGCCCTTGCCGGTTCATCCGCAAAGGCTGAAATCCTCGGCACACTGTCCGCCGCCCCCTCAATGAAAACAGATGACCTCGTGAAAATCGGCATGGAGACGAAATACGCGGAGGCCGTCATGATTGAGGCCGCAACAATTCGCGCCGATGCTCTCGCACTACGGGAGGTTAAACCGTAATGCAACTGCCCTTTGTCGCCGGGACGCTCTCGGACGCGAGCAAGCTTAAATGGTCAAATGTTGACCAAGCTCTCGCGGAACTGGCGTATCAATTAATTCTGTCAGATGATTTCCCTAATCTCAATAACTGGACAGAGGTTGATGCCGGAACAAATGTGAACCTGTCCGGTGGTGTCGTTACCATGAACGGGTCGAACTCATATAACACAAACGGCATTTCGCTGACAACTGGGCTTGCAATGACTCGTGGATATATCGAATGCAAGATGGCGATTGCTGGCTCCGTAGCAATCGGAAGCATCTTCCAATTGAACGGCAACAGCGGACTCGCGGCTGCATCGGGCTACGGTGCGAGGCTTGCAACCACCCTTGTAAATGGCTTGTCCGGGACATCTGCGGTTGGCGCAAGGTCAACGGCCTATGCAACATTTTACACGGTTCGCGTCTATATAGAACCGGACGAAAACGGAACTGCTCGATCAAAAATAACTACTACAATTCAAGGTGGTGACTTCACAGCAGAAACAGAACTTGCCTGTTTTTCCCTTTCTTCCCCCGGTTCGGCAACACCTTATGCCTCAATGCAGAGATACTCAACGGATGCCGACCTTTCATCGTTTAAGGAATTTCGCGCTTACGCTGGCTATGCCACGGACGGGCCGACAGTCGAATATGTCCACGATGCGGGGGCCGGAAAGACTTATGACAATCTCGACTTCACAGATTTCGCCATGCCGGGAAGCGTCACCTCAACCAATCTGAAATTCGCTTATTCGTTCGACGCCGGAACCGCGTCATATTCGGCATACTACGGGATAGATCAGCTCAAAGCGCTCGGAAAAATCACGGGCCGTTATCGGTATATTCGCATCAAGGTACAGGTCAACTCAGACGGCGCAACGCAGCAATACGCAGCGGAACCAAACGCGGCAACGGCTACGGACGGCATTGGAGATTTCCCGGCGCTTGATAGTGTTTGGAGTGGTGACACGGTTCAAGGGGCGACAGGGACAGAAGACCAGCCCGCTTTATCAAATGTCCTGCCCGTGGATACCTTGCGCGGGGCGGCGGGTACATCCGACAAGCTCTATAGCGCGGCGGAAGAGGCAGCGAGGAATACCGGCGCGGCGGTCGGTATCATCAAGGCCGGTGAGACTATCAAGCAAATTAACATTGATTACCTTGGTACATACGCGGGCGGGGGCGCAGTCCTTCCCGGTGTCCCGGCCCTTGGTACTCCCACGGCTTTATCTTCAACGTCCCTGCGCGTTTACTTTACGTGGTCATCGGATGCACAGAAGATATACCTTGAGCGCTCAACGGATGGCGTGACCTACGGCTCGGCAGTAGAGATGGCGGCGGGCGCGTATTACTACGATGATACCGGCCTGACAGCCGGAACCGCTTACACCTACCGGGCGCGGGCGTGGAATACTACCGGATACTCGGCCTATTCTACCACGGTTCAGGGTACAACCAGGGCAACCAACGGCACAGAGCAGGCCCTATGGTCCACCTTCAAGACCAAGATGCAGGCCGACAGTTACCTTGCGGCTTACATCGGCGCGTGGAAGTTTGACCGCGAAGAGAAGCAGCTAACCGGCCTGACATACCCAATCTTCAAGGCTTGGATTGCAAGCACCCGCGAGGAATGGATAGCCGTACCGAAGCGCAAGTCAGTGGTGGTCCGAATTGTAGTTCATGGCCTAGTTAGGGCCGCAACCCAGGCGCTTCTTGAGGCTGAGAAGCTCAAGATGGATGAGTATATCAAGAACGCGGTAGAGGCCGACATGACCTTTAATGACGGAACTACTATGAACATTGTAGGCGATACCATGTTCAGCAACCTGTCTGATAACGAAGCGGAGATTTTCGTTGAGGTCGATTTAATGTCCCTGATATTCACAGCAGGCGCTAGATAATAACCTATTAAAAGGAGTTTCAGATGAGCGTTTCAAAACTTCAGCAGGTCGGTTTGAAAGTAGGCGGGACTACCGCCTATGCCACGGCATCCACCACATTCACACGCGGGCTTCTTGTCCGCACCTTTGACGTCAACCCCACTGACGGCGCGGCCCCGGTTTCCGAGGTCCGGTCTAAGTTTGGCCCCAACCGCGTGGGCCTGCCGATGATTGACTTTGACGCTGCCATCACCTTCCCGTTGGATGTGGGCGATAATGCCAGCGGAAACATCGGTGATTTCCTTAACGGCGTATTCGGAACGGACGCTGTTAGCGGGACCGGCCCGTATCTTCACACCTTCAGTCGCAACGATACCGCCCTACCTAAATACCTGAACCTGTATTCAGACAAGGATATTGATAACAAGCAGTATACCGGCTTCCGCACGGAACAGGTCAAGTTCACGATTGACGCCGGCTCTCCCGAAATCGGCGTGGAAATCAGCGGCGTATTCAAGGATGAAAGCGAGTATGCCGGGGCGCAAACACTGACCTATTCCGGCTCTCCGCTTCTCCTGCCGTCACAGGCTACCACTCTCACCCTTGCCGGAAACGCCGTTACAACCTTCAGCAAGATTGAAATCACGGTCAAGCGTACCCTTGAGCGCTTTCACGCTGTCGGCAGCAGCAGGCGTATTAGCAACGCATACAGCAAGGATTTCAGCATTGACATCGCCTGTGAAGGTCTGGACTTTACGGCGGAGACAGAGCGCGATAAGTTTATCGCCGGGACTAGCACGGCCTTCAACCTTATCCTGACCGACTCCAATGCGAACTATCTCCGGTTCAACCTGCCGACCGTGTACTATCAGTCATGGAAGGGACCGGACATCAACGATAGCGAACTCCTGAAAGTGAACCTTGTAGGCTTCGCAACGGGTGACTCCTACAACGCCTATCTTCAGAACATGCGGGCGACCGGCTACGATGCGGAGGTCTAAACGATGGACGCAACCGAAAAAGCCGCACAGATTGAGGCGCAGGCAGAGGTCGAAACCAGGACGGACGGGGTTAATGACCTTGCTGTCCTAGCGCCTGAGCCTGAGTTGTTTGTCCTTGAGCGCTGGACCCCTGCCGGGGAAGACCGCCGGGAATATCAGGTTTACCCTATCCCGATGAAGAAGATGGCTATCCTTGCAGGGTTGCAGAAGATAGACCCCGGCAGCTTCAAGCCCGAAGACCTCAATGTTATCTACCCGGTTATCGGGCAGGCCATCCGCGAGCCTGACATTGCCTTCATTGAGGATGCCTTGACCGTCCCGGCCCTCTATGAACTGTTCCGCATCATGGCCAAACTGAACTATGAGGGCATCCCATCAGGCAAGGGCGAAAAAAAAAATCATCCGGCGTTAAAAGGTGGGGGCAGGGCTTAAGGTGGACTTACTTCATACTCATGCGGGACTTGCACCTGTCCCACGCGGACATTGGGGATTTAACTATCCCGCAGGTTTACCTGTATATGCAATGTCTGCGCGAGGTCAATCAGGCCAAGAAGCAGGAGTATGAAATGGAGAAGCGGAAGATGGAATTTGCGGCCTTTAGGATGAGGGGGCGCTAATGGCAATGAGCAACCAGGAAAAACTTGAACTTGTCATAACCGCCCGCAACCTCACGCAGGCGGAATTTGATAAGCTGGCTAATAGCCTGAAGGCTACCACCACGCAGGCTAACGCGGCACAGGCCAGTATGGGTAAGTTTGCCAAGGTGCGAGAGCCTTTGATGCGACTTGCCTCTGGCCCGTTGCAGCAGTTAATGGGTAGTTTCGGCGCTTTTATCAGGCTTGCGGCCACCCTGCCAAAGGCTGTGTTGGGTCCGATAGGCTTACTCATAGGTCTGATCATGGCCCTTGAGAGCAAGTTTAATATCATAGCTAAAACGATTGCGACAGTTAAGGTCGCATTTGAGGCATTGGCGTCATTCAATTTCAGCGGGTTAGGTAAAAGCATATCAGACATATGGACGGGCGCAAAGGAAAAAGCGGAGGCGGCTAAAGAGGCTGCCAAGGGCTATAACGATGCATTGGTTGATTTGCTTGAGGCACAGGGCCATATATACGAAGCGGCCTATGAGAAAGAAAAGGCCCGCCATCAAAAGAAACTTGACGAGATTGCGGCTAATGAGAAAATAGGATTGCGCGGGCGCTCTGAATTGCTTGAGCTTGAGCGACAATTGCACAATCAAAATAATGCCAATATAACAGCCGAATTAAACAAAGCCCTTACTGATAGGCAAAACATTAGAAGGCAGGCACTAGCCAAGCAGATAAGAGAAGAAAATGAAATGCTTGTATCGGCTGCAAACGATGTGGATAAGTTTGTGGCCGACAGGGATGAAAAAGATAGACAGCGGAATGTAGCCAAACTAGACGAACTATCAAAGATACTTACAGAGTCAGAGGCAATAAGCCAGCGCTTCTGGGATGGAATTGATAACCAAATAGGCGGAGTGGTTGATAGCGTTTCTTCCACTTTCGGCGCGGCTTTCGAGCAAATGGTCAACACCTCAAAGACTGCCGGTGAAGCCATGATTGAAGCCTTCAACCAATTCGGGCGGCAGGTGCTATTTATGATAGGTAAGATGATAGCCAAGTTCCTATTCTTGAACCTGCTCAAAGCCATATTCTCGGGGGCAACGGGCGGATTAGGCGGGGCTATTGCGGGCTTTGCAGAGAAAAGCCTTGGTAATATGTCGGCTAGTATGGATAATTTGTTCCCTTCCAAGCAGGCCGACACGGGTGCTACTAGCCGTGTTCCCGGTGCCTTTGGTATGCCCGTTCCCATTATCGCCCACGGCGGCGAAATCATAGGCCGTCCCGAAGGCGGCGGAGGTCCTAGCATAGTTATTCAGGGCGATGTCTACGGGTGGGATGAGACTATCGAGCGTATCAGGTCCGGCCTCTACACACATTCGAGAAGGACCGGGATGTCAGCGGTCCCGGCGTGAGGTAAAATATGGGCTTCATGCTAGGCAAAAGCAACAGCACGCTTTCAACTTTCACCACTACCAATCAGCGTATTAGTTACGATACCGGCAAGATTATGGAGCGCTCCGTTAATCGCGCTATGCAGTCTTACCGCTTCACGGAAAAGGGTAACTTTCAATATGAATATCAGTTCTTAACAGAGGCCGATTACCGCACCTTGATATACATGCTGAACGATAGGAACAGTTTGAGGGATGGTCTGTTCCTTCTACCGATACCCTATTCCGATAATTCCGCAACGGCCATCTATACCCCTTTGTATAATACCCACAATGTCTATACGATAAGCGATGACGCTACTGCCCCGTGGGGGATGGCCCTGTCGGCGATTACCAAGGTTCAGGCGGACAATACCAACACGGCCAAGCTCGCAACCTATGATACGGACTATCTGAATGTTGCCGCAAGTTCACTATATTACAGCGGGTTTATATTCCAGTTCAATATCAATGCCTTTGTAGCTGCTTTCTCACAGAATGAAATTAGACGCTTGACCTTGCAGATTAACGGTATGAACTCAAGCCCAGTGCGCCTGTTTTGCTGGAATGTGAGCCGGTCAACCTGGTATCTAATGGATGATTTCAGATACTTTGACGATAGCCAGTTTACCGATGGTTCCTTTTACCTTTACAAGCAAATTGTCGGGCAACTTGGCCCTACCTATGGAGAGGTATCGGTAGGGGATAGCTACCTAGACGGCAATGATATTGTAACCTTCATGCTGGTAGGCAATGAATTAAATCAGCAGGTTATGGCGCAGTATGTACGCCTGTTTGTTAATGGCTTCTGGGTAGACCCTGAGGAGCCTATGGACATTGAGAACTATATGGTATCTTTCACGGGCGCTGGCAGACAGGGCACGCTAAATCTGTCAGAGGTGTGATGTATGGCTGATATGGTCACCCTTGGTCTTGTCGGCGGTCATAGCCCTACCCTGGGCTTTTATTCGACCGCTGCCGAAATCATTGAGAGCATATTAAGCCAGCTTGAGGCACAGGTAGGCGCTCACCCCATCTTACGGGTGCGGATGGACCTTAACGGGGACGGCACCTATGAAGTCACAGAAGAGAAAAAGATACTCTCCATATCAAACCTATCCCGTTCAATCGAGATTGAAACCGGGCGGCCTACCTTCGGCTCCTGTGATATCACCTTACAGAATGATGATGGTAGATATACGGATGCTTGGTCTAAAGCTCTCACCTACTTCAATCCAGCTAGTCCAACCCGTTATCATTACCGGCCTGTTATCGTTGAACTAGGCTTTGATGATATCCATAAGTGGGATAGCGCCTACTGGTTGCCCCTGTTCAAGGGCTACATACAGCGCAAAAGCGAGGATAGCGCAAGCCGAAGCGTGACCATTTCCTTGATGGATGAATGGGCGCTAGTGCTGGACAAGCCAATGGCAAAGGCTATCAGGGGCGGGGCGCTGTATAACTATGTGGATGATGCTAATGAATTGCTAGATAAGCGTGAGTTAATGCGTGGAACATATTACGGCCATACTACCTTATTGACAAACGAAAAGTATAAGAAGGATAATCAGATACTTATCCCCTATACATGGAACGATTATGCGGCTTATAACGCTGCGGGCGGCTCAGTAGCTACCTACTGCTACCTTAAAGCGCTTACCCTTAACGCTCAATTGTCGGCTTATGATTTCACGCTGACACATTCAATATGGTTCTGGGGTTGGAATAAGGACTGGTTCACGGATGGCAAAGAACAATGGATGCAATTACCCCTAACCAATGTTGACACCTCCGTTGTTTGGGCGCTGGACTATGGGCCTACCACGGCAAACATTTGGATTAAGAAGGCCAGTAATGCTGTAATTAATTTCAAGACGGCTTCGGGCGCGGCCATTGTGGGCAGCGGTTCAAGCGGGCTGAAATTAGATGAGTATTTCTTGTCCACGGCGGACGGCTACGAACCGGCCATCGGCATGGCTGCGCTTGCCAAGGCTAACTATGATAACCCCGCCGTTATCCTCTTCGACCAACTGTATAACCGCACCGACCTTTACGCCTCTAGTGGTGGAATACCCATAGCCGACCTGGATGTCTCATCGGCCACGCCCGCATCATGGGCCGATACCGATTTCGACTATGAAGACACGAACTATTATAGCTTTGATGTCTCATATTCATACCTGAAATTGCAGGGTTGTCACATGGCTGTCAATACGGACAACCCGTCTGACACCCTGATAGACCTAATCAATGATATATGCAGTCTCACACGGGGCGGCTTCTTTATCGACAAGGGCAAGGACATAAGCGGCGGCAACCCTATTAGGCGCGTTCACTTCGTTATCCATCAACCGCGATTGATACCGCCTGATATTAGGACGCTGACAGAGAAGCGTATTCAGCGCCCTTCTATCACCCGTGAGGTAACGGAGATTAGGAACTATGTAGAGGTATCAAGCTTTGACCTTGCCAATAATCCGCTATTGGCCGACAGCCTTATCACCACGGAAACAGATACAAGCAGCGTGGCCGTGTACGGAGAGAAGCGCTTGAGCCTGATTAATAAGCCTAAGTCTAACGCCTGCTATCTCTATGACTCAATCATATACGCCAATGCCCTGGCCGAACATTATCTCATGGTCTTAAAGGAACCGCCCTTGACCTTGGAAATGTCAACCAATCTCATAGGCTACACATGGGATTTAAAGTCTTTGATTGGCATTAAGGACACATACGGCTTGCAGATTGACTATGCCAATGCTACCGACCTGTCGGGCTGCTATGAGATATATGGCTTGTCATTTGATACGCGGTCATTCAAGGTTAGTTTTAATATGCGGTGGGCCGGATACTTGATTAATCCATCGGGCGTATTGGCGCGGCGGTATGCCTTTGCAGATAACGCCTATGCTGACGCTGACGCGGCCAGCTTAGAATACTACACATGGTAAGGGGGATAAATGGCTATTTACGATAATACATGGTCAAGTAATGAGAAGGTTACTAGCGCCAAATTAAACCAGATGTATGCTAATGAGGTTAATAGTACGGACGATATTCATCCGCAATACAATAAAACAAAGATGTATTTGTTAAATACGATATACGATTCATCTTTTAATCAAAGCTCTTCCGGTTCTGTCGGAATATACGGAACAGATATAAATACGCCTGCTGGAATATATATACCATACTTACCAAACATAACCTATGGCTCGTTATGGTCTACAACCGGAACTCTAATAATTGAAATCAACACAATAAATCCAAAAACTGTTGCTAACGCCTATACAAAATTAAAGGTAGATTTCAGCGGTTATAAATACCTACCTAGTGGTGACCATACAGCAATAAAAGTTTATATGTATTATTTATTATCTGGCTATGACGGATCGGTAGTCTCGGAGGGCGCAACTGAAATAACATCTACCGGCGATTATGCTGCGTATAGTCAAGACATAGCCATAACATCCTTATCCGCCGTAGAACCAGCAAACCTAAAATTATTTCACAGGTTTGTTAAGCAAAATACGAATGATGCAAACATACACCTGCTCACAAAGTCTATTAAAATATACCCTGCATTATAACCGGAGGCCCAAACAATGGCATCACTTCTTGAAGTAATCAATCATCACTTTCACGGCCTAGAGCGCTGGCTATGCGCGGCTGCAAGCCCGTCAGGCGAAACCCATAACGCTGACCTTGTTAGCACTAAGACCGCTACATTAGGCGCGTTTACAATTGACGCTGGAAATAATGCGTTTGGGGCGTGGACTCAGATAATTGGGTCTAGCGATACGCCGGTAACGGTAGGTGAGGTTATGTTTGATTTGCACCGGGTTATATTTACTGCAAGCGAGAGGGCTTTTCCTTACCTTATCCAATTTGGATTTGGTACGGTATCGACAGGGGTATTAACGGGGACATATACCGAATTAGTATATGACTCCCTAACGGCTGCCGGTGAGTTGAGCATACAAGATATCATGTGCCGCCGCTATGCAAGCGGGACTAAGGTGTGGGCTAGGGCGCTATGCCCTGGACAGGACACGGGAACGATAACCTTTATGGTAGGAATACATGAATACGATGAGACACAGGAGAACGACTTCACTATTGACTCTTCGGGATGGGTCAAAAGCGATACAATAAGAATTAATGATAATCCTCTTGTCGACGCTACCGTCCCGTCAGGGGCCAATCCTGTTGTGGCTTTAGTCAACGGACTCTCCGGCTATATCGAAGGGGATGGAAAGATATTTGCAACGATCTTTCGTGACGGCGGGAGCGCACTAGGCTTTGATGCTGCTGGAGGAAGCGCAAAAATCATTAGCTGTTCAGGCGTATTACTATTAAATTGTCAGTACCAAGACGACAATATAGAAATACGAGACTTCCACGGTAGGGTTATTCTATCAGACCTGCTGGATACCTTTAATGTGTATTTTTATGATTGCGAAGTGGTAGTTGAAATCGGCGCATCGTGTACTGGCGGCAGCGTTATTCTTGATGGTGGTTCTGGGGCTGTCGTTGATGGCTCTAGCGGGGCCGTATCGGTCACTAAAACAAGGTTTACCGATGCAGACGAAATTGATACTATTATCGCAAAACTCCCCACCAATTACATTATGGGCTCGTCTGTTCAGACCGCCAAGGATGACGAGATAGACACCCTTGTCACAGACATGGCCCTAACTAAAGGCTATGCCGAAGATGCTAAGACAGCATCCGAGGGGCTTGAGGCCAAAGCCCCGGCTAACTACATCATGGGTTCAAGCGATAACGCGGACCATGACACCCAGATTGACCTGATAGACGCGGCCTTGCGTATGGCTATCGAGTATGACTTTACCACCTACTCAAAGGCCGTCATCTTATTCTATGAAGATGACCGGCCCCTTGCAGGCGACCCGTCCTACTGGGCGTATGTCTACACGGCGGCGGGCGGAAAGCCTTCGACGGCATCGGAGATAACAAAGCGCGACCGGCTTAAGACATGGGTAAGCGGAGCGCCTAGCTAATGGAAACATTTAACAGACGCAGGGAGGACAACGGAATGTATAAAATCAAGGTTGCGGCAGGCATTGCCGGGGCGCTTATCACGCTCGGAACCGTGTTCTATTGGCTAGGCTCTACATCTTTTGTTACAAGGTCAGAGTTTACCGTTAAGTGTGCCGAGACTGACCGCACCCTTGCCGTCCAGGACAAGACTATGGCCGTGATGCAGACGGATATTATCTATATCAAGCAGGGTGTTGATAACATCAACCGCAAACTGGATAGGTAAAAATGGTAATCAAATGGAAAGAAGATTGTCTCAAGACCGAATGGATTGAATTACTGCTTAAGAACCCGCGCCTTGTTTTCCTTGCCCTTGAGTTTGCAAACGCCATCGGGCAGGCCATAACCGTGACATCAATATTCAGGCGCTCCGATAACGGGGTCCACGGCTATTGGCGTGGAATAGATTTGAGTGTGAGGGGGTTTGGCCTTTCAAGGGTTGAGGAAATAGTTGAGCGGCTTAACGCAAGATATCCCTATGACCCGAAGCGCAAGAAGATGGTAACCTACCTACTGCATGATGTTGGTTTCGGGCTACACCTGCATATTCAGACCATGACAGAAGCAAAGGAGGCGTGATGAAAGGTGACCATATCGCGTATAAGTCGGGCTATAAGTATCAATTGGTAGAGGATTACACCCTTAAGACTAGCATTATTGGGCTTGCCGTTGTTACCCAATTCATAAACCTGACCACGGACGGGCTGTTGACTATCTTTAAGGGCTACTGTTATGATGGCGCGTCTGGACCCACTGTCGATACAAAGACCTCTATGCGCGGGCATTGGTCCACGATTGCCTATACCAATTGATGCGGATAGGGTTACTGCCAAGACTTCACAGGGAATACTCCGACAAGCTATTCCGAGAAATCTGTATAGAAGATGGCATGTGGCCTGCCAGGGCTATGATTTGGGAGCGGGCTGTCAGGTGGTTTGCCGCTGATGCTAGCAAGCCAAGCGGTGAGCCGAAGGTGCAAACGGCCCCTTAATAGAGGCTATCTTCGGTCAGGCATCCTAACAACATCCATCTAGCCGGGCCGTCCTGCAGGAGCTGCCTGGCCTTCTCGCGGGTAACCTGAACGGTATCCATGAAGTTTGCCTCGAACTCATAAGATCCGTTATCATCAAAGCCACGGTAAACCTTTTCCCCTATATACCGCAACTTGAACGGGTGCGATAGTTCAAAGGCTGTGAAGCTAACCTCACCCTGGAAGTCAGCGGCTACTATGGCCGGGTTAGGGTGTTCCCCTTCACATGCCCCGGTATGCTCAAGCATTGACGGGGAACAGGCGTAAACCCTGCCGCCGTCCTTGCGTACTAAGGCACATAAAGCCCCGTCCCAATTTGTTCTTTCATCTTCGGCTATGGTCATTTCGGCTAGGTACTTCTCAAAGATAGGCCGGGTAATGATTAGGCCAAGCCCGCCAATGTCAACCTTTTCAACTAGCCCGCCTTCTGATGCGGCTAATGGGGCGTGTATCTTGGCGTTGAACAGGCAATGAAGCGCACCCTCACGCGGGCGGGCGCGTATGATTTCAAGGGCCATCTTATACCAATCCATTGAGAATACACAATCGCTATCTAAAACAAGGAGGTTATCAGCCCCGGCCTCAAACATTGCCTTGATACTGGCAAGGTTCTTTCTAACGCATCCAAGGCGCGCCTCTGATTGAACCAGGACAACCTCGGGAATACGGAGGGTTAGCGCTTTAATCTTCGGCAAGTCATTGGAGCAATCATCGAATACATACAGCCTGCGCGGGCGCGGCTCTGTCTTTAGGTAGCTTCTTACTGTGCGCTCAAGCAAATCGTACCGGTTGTATGTGGTCATCATCACAGATAGTTCTTCATTATAGATATTCGGAACCTTCTTAGCGGCTACCACCCGCATCCGGTCTATCAGGTCACCTATCATTTTAACATCTGCAGCGCACTGGCTGTTATACCACTTTGTGAAAATAAGCTCACCCTTTTTGTAATCCTCTTCAACGGCGCGGTAGGTATCATCCTTGACCGCCTTACCGAAAGCCGGGTGCATATGTTCAATGTTTACCTCGGGCAGATGTGTCATTATGTTGGTCTTAAACCCGATTGATGTCAGCCAGCAATCAACCCATGAGTGCTTATAATCTGGCGGGAAGAAATAGCCAAGGGCGTGGACAAGGATGGCCCCGTGCATGGTAGAGGTAGGCATGTTTTGAGTATTGCCATAACACACGGCAACGCCCATATTCTTGCGGTCTATCGCTTCCATCATCTTAATGTCCCATCCCTCGGTCCTGCAAACATGGTCATCGTTAATCTCATGGTAATATTCAAAGTCCCGGTACTTTTCGCAGGAGAAATAGTTGACCACCTGAACCATAGTTTTATATGGGCCGAACTCAATAGAGGCACCCTTAGGTGGGATGATAGCCTTGTATTGTGCAATCATCGGGTTAGCTTCATCTACATAGGCCACTAGCCTGGAAGCCGGGCCGCGCTTGGTTTCACGCCATGACTTCATCATACGCTCAAGCATATCGGGGCGGCGGTGCGAGGAACACATGGTAAGTAGTTTATACATTGGCAACCTCTTTAATTTCAACGGCGCACTTTGTTGTAACTAAGTCCGGCTTTGCCTTGCACTTGACATCGCAGGGATTACAAAGCCCGTAATTATCGCACTGGCTAAAATCATCCTTATGCTCATAGGCTATGTTGAGAATGTTACCAACCTCGCTTTCCGCCCCATACAAGTCACGGTGACAGCGGTATATGTTGCCCTCTGGCCCTATTAGGAAATCTTCGGGACGGCATAAACAGGACTTCCGGTTACCATTCAGGGCCGCATAATATTTGTAATGGCCGAACAGCCTATCGTCATGGAAGCCTAAGAAGTCCCTGATAAAGAAGTATACCCCCGCATCGGCGCAGCGCTGTGTCATTTCCGTATTATGGAAAAGGTTATTCGGATGATTGATACCAAATATTCCAACATTATACCCTTCATCCTGAAGTGTCTTGGCGGTGTTGATTGTATCGTCTTTCTTCATTGAATGAACATGGTAGCTTATGCGGATGGCCTTGTAATAGAAAGCCTCTCTAGCCCCCCTATAAAGCCTGTCCGGTGGTATGTTATCCATGAACTCGTCAATATCAAACTGACCATTGGTTAGCAGGTCAATCTTAATATCATCCCTTAGCTGGCTAACGATATTATAAAAGCCCGAATGAATAGTAGGCTCACCGCCACCTAGCGTGATAGGCTTACCGCCCGTGTCTATATTGTTCAATCCTAATACCCATTCACGGTCGGTTAGTTCCTGTCGCTTGCGCTTGCACCCGGTGAATGAATTGATACAATAGGGACAGGCTAGATTACAGCGGAGGGTTAGATAAGCCTCAATGTAGGAATAGCGGGCCGGTACTTGTATCATAATGCTAGCGGCTCCTTCTTTAAAAACTCTCCGGTTACAACGCTTCTAAGGCGCGGCCCGGTTGTAGCCTTACTAGTGCTAGACCAACACACCATTTCATATATAAAATACTTCCTATCAATGGCAGACCGCCTATGATATGGCTTACACTCTCCACACTTTCCAGCATGAAAACAGTTAGCCCTACAGGTTCTACAACATAGTTTAATATTACAACGACTCACATCACGCCCTTCATTAAATGCTCGGCGTATTCAATAATCATATCCCTGAATTCCTCACCTCGCGGGTGCGGTATATCATAGTATGGTATGGGGTGCTTGAAGTAGTCGGCCCAGTAATCAGGGTATCCTTCTTTTAAGAGTTCGTAATAATACGGGGTATCTGGTTCTGGAAATAAGATATTATAATAGGGTGTTTTAATTCCTAACTCATTAACAAGATAGGCCAAGTCCTTCAGGTATTCCATGTTATCGCAAGGTGTACCAATAATAAAGTAAGCTAAGATATCAATCCCGGCTTGATAGTAGGCACGGCAGAAATCAAGGATATCATCATGGCGGTGGTTCTTTCGCATCCATGAGAGCGTCTTATTATTCAGGCTTTCGATACCAACATGGATACGCTTTAGCCCTGTTGCCTTGAGGCGAGGAACGATAGACAGGTCAGCCTTAACCTGACCTCTCATGCTCCATTCAGTACGCCAATTATCACGCTCCATAGCGTCTAACACCCCGGCGATATGTTGCCGGTTCACATTAAAGTTATCATCGAAGATATGAACGGACCCGGCCCCTAACTGCTTGAGGTACTGCATCTCAACCAGGACGGCGGCGGGCGCTTTGGTCATCACCCGCTTGGTCTGGACTGAACAGAACTTGCAGGCATTAGGACAGCCCACAGATGTGAACATGGACATCCGCGTGGCAGACTTAAATAATACCTTACCCTCAAAGATATATGACTTGTAATCAATCAACTCCCTATCTGGGAACTTGATATTTGAAATGTCCGTCTTGCAATCTATCACCCCGGAACGCGGGCTATCTAGCCATTGCGCAAAGTCCATATCCGCAAGCTGGCCGCGGAATACCGCATCGGCACCCCATGCTATAACCTCTTCAGCGTGGCAGGTAATATGCGGCCCGCCCACTACAACCCATTGAGCCTCTATCTTTGGCAGTAACTTGAACAGGGAATAGGACCAACGGGTGGCCGCTGAGAATCCCACCACATCCGCGTTGATGGCGTTAATACGGGCGGCGGTATCTTCAATAGTCCAGCGCTCCGCGAAAGGGTCTAGGATAGTTACGCTGTGCTTTGGTGCGTCAATATTTGACGCTAAAGAGAGTAGGCCGAGCGGTAGATACTTGACCTCTTTAGGCTCAATGATAAGAGGCGTAACCCATGACCGATACGCGCCATCACGCGGGAGGGTTGATAGGACTATCTTCATTTTGCTTTCTTCAACCCAATAAGCGCCGGGCCTTCCCTGTCATATTCCTTCAGGACCGCCGCCGTGGTTTCCTCTGCCGTCTTTGGGTAATAGATGGCCGCGTTTGTGAACGGGTTAAACTTATCAAAGCGCAAGATATCGGCATGACTGACACCCTGTCCTGGATAGTCAGCGTATCCCACAAGTTTAACATTGGCATTGTTAGCGTCAACATCAATCTTGATTTGCTCAAAGGCGCGTTCAAATAGGAATGGCGTAATGGTAAATACCCACGGCTTAAGCCCCTCAAGGGCCATGCCTGCCGCGATACCTACCATGCTTTGTTCAATCACGCCAATATTCAAGAACTGCTTTGGCCGTTCCTTGCGGAGGCGGTCGAAAATACCGAAGCCAATGTCCCCGACTAAGAGTATAACCTTATCGTCTTTAATGGCAAGGTCGGCCAAGGCGTTTCCAAAGGCGGTTCTCATTTCAATTCCTCCATAGCCTGATTATATTCCTCTTCCTTGATAGGCTTAACATGGACATCGGGCCTGTCCTTAAACAGCCCTATCCCGTCACCCTTCACGCCGTGATGAATGATAACCCTAACGCCTGAATAAGACAGCATCTTCTTGACGCTGTAAATGGTCTTGCTTATCGCCTGATATTGGTTTGCGTCAATGTGAACCGTGAGCCGCCATTGCTGAAGGAACCGGCCCGCGAAAAGGATTGACTCCCATGTTGTCCCCTCCGCACACTCCCCGTCACCTAACAGGACATGAACCTTGCCGGGATTGCCGGTTATCTGTTTGGCAAAGGCTATGCCGCAAGCTATCGGTAGGCCGTGACCTAGGCTTCCACCGGTGGTGACAACCCCATTCTTAGCGTCCCGGCTAGGCTCATGGTGCTGCCAATTAGGGGCCAGCCCGTAATCCTCAAGGACCGCATACAGGCCGTAAGCCCCGTGACCCTTGGACAGGATAAAGACATCATGGGCGCGGTTCATGATGGCGTAAATCTCGCGGATGATAGGCAGCGCGGAAAGCGCCGATGGCATGTGTGAATAGCCTATCTTGTAGGCTTGAGACAGCATCCGGCGCTTCATGTCCTTGAGTGATTTCAATTTCCCTCCCTCTTTGCAAATAGTTCTTTGAAATACCAATGGTCTTTGAATAAGTGCATCCTACCCTTAACCACATTATCGGGCCAATCCCACCACTTAATACCTAGCATCATTTCCCGTGTCTCTTTATTAAAGCGATAGCCCTGAATGGTGTTTCCATCCATGACCGCATAGGGCGGAACATCAACCGATACCCGTGAACCGGCCTTGATAATAGCGCCATCCCCTATGGTTATCCCTGCCGTAAGGATGCAATACGCCCCTATTAAAACATCATTCCCTATGGTAATCTTTCCAAGGGCTTTATTATTTGGGTAATCGGGACAGCCTAAATCTTCATTGAAAGCATAGTTTGAAACTAGTTTTCTATCCGATAATGACGGGTGGGCCACATCAACTATCCGCAACCATGCCGCAATAGATGTATATTTACCGACCACTACCTCGACCTTGTAAGGGTCTTTGAACGGCCTGCGGATAAATGAGTGAGCGCCAATGGTCATATAAAATTCACGCCCTTCAAGTCGCTAGGCACAGAGTCCGGCCAGTTGTATTTATGCCCCGCCTGCAAATAGTCATAACAAAACTTATTAGCCGCATCCTGCCTACACGCGCCCTTGCATTGGGTATGACTATCGAAATCTTCCCGCATGGCCTTGAGGATGTCCCAATAGCGGCGGCTTTCAAACATATCCTTAAGCCGCGCTTCGTGGACATTACCGAACTTGTATTGCGCAAACCGTTTTTTATTACCGAAAAAATGCCCGCAAGGGAACCAATCCCCGTTGCCTGAAATCTCACTGATAAACGGGATGGATGGACAGCCCTTATATGGCCGCTGCCCTTTCTGTTTAATCGTGTTCCACTTAACGATAATTTTAGTTGCCCGCGTTGACATGGCCTCGCATTGCTTGAGGCAGTCAATAGTTGATGGCGCGTCATAGGCGTTGACATCGAAATACTCCATGCCGCTTTCACCCTTATCCGGCAAGCTGCATTGTTTGATGACAAAGTAATTCACGCCAAGGTCAACGGCTAGTTTAGCTTCGGCTATCATGTCCGCGTCCATCGTGCCGGGGATATAAACCGACTGCATACCTACATCGCAGGACAGGCCGTAATAGGCTTTGACATCTACAAGCTGCCTGATATTGGCTACAACCCTATCGAAGAAATCGCGGCCATGTATCTTCTGATAGCCTTCCCGTGTCCCGGCGCTAATGCAAAACCGCATCCAGGTACACGCCGAAAGAATAGCCTCCGCCTTATCGCGGGTATTTACCATAAGGCCGTTGGTAGATATGGCAAGGTCAAGGTGCGTCTTTTCGCGGGCGATTGCCAAGGCTTCCCACAGGTGCGGGTTGCATGTAGGCTCTCCATCCCCGATAAAGGCGATGGACTTCACACCTATCTCGTTGGCATCAAGGATGGTTTGTATCAACGGCTCACGCTTGATATATACAGGGGCTAACTCCTGATATTTACCATAGCAAAACACACACGCGATATTACAAAACTTTGCTATACCCATGTCAATATGGATTGGCGGGACATGAAGGTTATGGTCAAAGTATGACTCAAGCCATCCCCGGTGATACATCAATTTTGTGCTGTCACTCATGCGAGGGTCATCCATTGGCGGGCCTCCAATTGCGGACTGAATAGGGTAGTAAATCGCGGTCAACCTCTATTGTCTTCTGCCACACCCCGGCGCAGCCCACATAGTAATGATAAGCCGGGCCGGGTATCTTATCCCATACCTCTGCCTGCCATGTCTCAAGGTGAACCAGGGGCGGGGCGTATCTATCGCCCACCCGTGAGGTAGTCATCTTGCGGAATACTTCATCTATATCATCACGGACTAGCGCGAAGTGGTGGACTGTCACCCCGGCCATAAAGCGGCGCGGGTCGGCCCCGTTGCCGCGTATGCCCTGACAGATACACATGGGCCGGGTGAATATCGTAGGCTTAACCTGCGTTCCATAGGTATCATCCACCATGTAAAGCACATCTTTTATATATGTGTGCATGTTACAGGTAAAGGCTTGAACATCTGCGGGCGCGTTAAACAGGTATTCCATTGCCCGTTCCCACGCCATTTCAGTCCATACCTCATCACTATCAATCAGGAGTACCCAATCGGGTTTATAATGGGCCATGACAAACTGCTGGCCTATTCTATACTGTGCCTCTTGGTCCGTGGTGTCATGCTTAAGGACTACAATCTTTTTCAGCGGGTCAGGATAGGCGCGGGCCACGGCCTCTGTATTGTTGCCGTCCTTGCCGTCCCACCCTATATTGGATGAAACGAAAACAATCTTATCCACATGATTATAGACGGAGGCTATCGAAGCCTCTAGGAACTCGCGGCCACGGAAAATCTTATAGAGCGCTACTATGTTCACCCTGCAATTCCTTTTCCCATGCCGTCTTTATCAGCGCAATCTGTCGGGCCTGCTCTTCGTTGCGCCATAAGGTAAGCCCGGCAAGGCTTTCAACCTCTGCCTCGCGGCTATTGATAAACGCTAGGTTCTCATCGGGGTTAGCGCAAAGCATCCCTTGAAGGTGCCTGATAATAACCTCTGGCACTAGCGGGCATATTCCTAGGCCGTCACAAAGTTCCTTAGTATAACTGTCCTGGCCCCTATGCTTAACTGTTCGCGGATACGCAAAGCCTACTAACTGCGCCTGCTTGCGGCTCCATATTTCCATAGACGGGTGCCGCCATGCAAACCAGTTATCATTGAGCCTGTCATCGCCACAGATAAAGCCCCATCCGTTTGACCGCTTCTCAAATTCGTTCAGTAATATCAAGTCCCAATTGGGAGTAATATAGCGAGCGTCATCGGTAATGATTTGGTAATATTCGTAATCGGGATAGCGCTCAAGGCAGGTGTGATTTAAAACTTCTTGCATACACCTATGTTTATCAACCACATAAAGCATGTTGTAGGTTGATGTATAGTGTCCAATCTTAGATAGGTAATCGCCTAGCTTCGGGTCATCGTTATGGAGATAAACAAACATATCTCCATCATCGTCTAGGCCACGGGTTGCATAATATGTATCTAGCATTTGCGGTAATTCGTGTGGGCGGCGAAAGGTAGTGCAAATTGCGAGCAGGCGCTTCATGTAACCCCCTGTTGTATTTAATATAATCTATAATTTATAGATGTAAAGAAATTACTTGACTTATTTTTCGCCATCCCTACACCCCCGCCCTGGTTAAATACGCCTCTGCCCGCGCCCGCAACAATAGCGCCTCCACCTTGCACCGCATCCACCACCGCGCAACCGTGGGCCGGGCGTGATAATGGCGTGATACGCAGCCCCATAGCCAGTTAAGGAAGCGGAGATAGGGGTGGTATATCATGGCCTATTCGCCTTCACACATGCCGCCCGCGTTGCGGCCCTGTCCCATTCCCGGTCACGCTCGCGCCAGCATCCACGGCAGAAATTATCCAACACCTTCTGCCCCCATTGCTCGCAATACCTGAAATCGGCAGGCTCACCCTTGAGACTTGGCGCTATGCCATGCCTGACGCTCGATTGCGCCAATGATGCACGCCGCGCTTGAAATGATTTAATCACCGCCGCCTCCGTATTGATTTCTTTTCTGTTTCAACTAGCTCCATTGCAAATGTTTCGCAAGTAGCACAAGGCTCCATCATCCAACACGAGCAAGCCTTTTCATAAGGGCATTGATACAAATTTGGATTAATATCATTTTTGATATAATTTAATTTAGGTTTCACCTCCGCCTCCATGCTACTTGATGTATGAATATCCCGGCCAGTAATATACACATTACCCGCGCCGTATCGCCCACGCTCCAATAGTCCGCCGCGATGGATATGACGGCGCCCATAAGGGCAAGCTCTAGGGCGGTTACGATGATGCGGATGGCGGTTGTCATGCCCATACCGCCTCCACGCCGCCGCGCCGTGATTGCAGCGGGCTTATTTGATACCCGGACTTTTTAAGCCCTGCGTTTTTCATCGCCACGCCAAACCAGTTTTTACTTACCGGCGCTCCAACAGCCTTAGCCTCCGCGCTTGACCGCACCGCCGACATTGCTATCGGCCTTGGCAGGGACCGGATAAGGTCAATCATCGCCGCCATCCAGCGCCCCTTGTAATCCGCGAAACAATCGAGTTGCGCAGGGTCACGGTTAGGCTTGCGGTTACGGGCTATGATAATCTTTCCATCAGGTGGGACATGGATGGATAGGGCGGTCATTTCACCCTCCATCTCTTCATGTTCTTGTATTTACCAAGCCGATTACAGCATGGACAATTCATGTTTTCATCTAGAGCGCAAAATGATTTTTCGTCAACCGGCCTAGCTCCGCACTCGGCATTACCTAGACAGCCGCAACTTTCACATGGAGGGTCATCAAGAATGGAGTATTGCGGTATCATTTCACCCTCCACGGCCACGCCATCGGGGTCCATAACCCGCAACGAGCAGCCGTATATTGCATGCTACACTCTTTGCCACAGGTAAAGCAGTCCCGCGACTGAACCCCACCACGCTCCGCAATCAATCGCGCAATGGCAAGGAGTGAGCCATGATGAAACTTTGAATAGGCTGACGGGTTAATCCGTGCCTTGGCCGGTATCGACTTATAGCCAAACGCCATCACAATCACCGCCTCAATCGGCATGGCGGCGAGGGCTTCGTGGCTGGTCATGGTGCGGGCGTGGTTCATTGGGTTCCTTTGGTTACAATGGCCCGTTACATGGCCGCCCGTTGCAAAAACTTCCATAGCACAACCTCGTAAATTGTAGCCGGGCGACACCCTCCGCTTTTTTCTTGGAGAACCCATATTCTCGCCCGGCGTTCTAGCGTAAATGTGAATTTTGTAATGGCATCACTTGCGCTTGTTGTACGGGCGGTCTTCCGCCGAACAGTCCGGGCGCTCTTTGCCTTTCTCCAGCTCAATCCCTGGCCACACTGAGGACAATCTTTATTGTTAACTCCACGGTGGGGCGGTTCACTCATGTCTTGTTTGCATGTTGGACATTTCATTTTAACTCCTTGTCTTTTGTCTTGGGGCAGGCTTGCGTACAACGGTCAGCCCAAGGCCGAAGCCGTGCGAAACTTGCCACACATAGTATTGTCGTCAACCTTACATGCCCGGTCACACCTCAAACAAGTTTCGCACGGTTTGGGGCCGTCCTCGGCCCGGCCTTGGGCATGTTGTGTGATCGTTGCCGGGCTTGCGGCGGTCTTAAATACAGGGCAATTTGAAATACAACACGGATAATCAAAGTCTCTTGCCCCACCTTCACCACATTGATCACTTTCGGATGAATCGCTAAAATTGTTAATGCAGTATGCTTTAAATACTTCAAATGATACTTCCATCTTTGCCTTTCCGCCGCGCTATTTGCCCGGCAATGTCACACAACGGTTGCACAAGGCCGAAGCGCGGTACTCCGCGTTTGGGAGAGGGGCCGAACCCCGGCCCCGAACCGGCCTTGTGCTTGTTGGCTGAAGTAAATTTGTGGCGCTCTTTTCTTCAATGAATTTCCGTATCCTAGCTCGCATTGAAAGCGTCCACCCTTTTTCCATCAATTCTTTTAAAAGGCACCGACAAGAGGCCCCGATTATGGGACATGTGTCCTCGCCTCGGGAATTAGGCATTGTCGGCACCCCTGAATTTCTTTGCCAAAGCAATCAAAATCTGATTATAGAGTAGAGCATCTTTTTTCTTGTCAGTCATTCCAAGGGCCATGCCAAGCTGAACGGAATTAAGACCGTCAAGTTCTCTCTGAGCTTTTCTTAGTGTTTCTGTTTTCATTGTTTCCTCCTTACCCTTAATATAATCAATTGTCAGACGATTGTCAATACTTTTCTTTGATTTTCTTTATTTTGTTGACTTTCGTCCGACTATTCCTTATATTTAGGGTATGACAAACAAGAAACCCCACCTGATAACTGACAAAGAGCGGGGCCACCGGCCAGCCCTGAACCCTGGAGAGCCAACCGAGCGCCGTACAATCCGACTTCCGCAATCCCTTGCCCGAATTTGGGACGCGCTTGGCCCGGATAAAATACGCGATTTTCTGAAAAGCCTTGCATCTTAGAGCCCTTGGGCGCGTTTCTTTGTCTTGCGCCACAAATTTATTTCAGCCAACTTGTTGTAACACGAACCTTATTGCGTGATATGCTCCACATGCGCCCCTATTGCGAACCTTTGACACGGCCACGCAATGCAATCGCACTCCCGGTACACATCGGCCCAATCGCAGAATGTCCCGCGTATAACGCGCTGCTTGCACATGCCGTAACCACGGGTCGCGTCAAAGCGTGGATTGATGCGATGCGGGCAGGTCATGGCTTGCATTGGTTCGCTCACGGCAACCCCCTACAATCTCATTTCGTGCCAGTCGATGGCTTTGCCAAAGGCTTCAGCCTTTCGGACTCTGCGGCCATAGTCTGTAACTCGCGCTCCATTCGCGCCCGGCTTCGTTCCACAGCATCGCCCGCCTTGGCCGGAACCCTGGCCGGGTCGTCCTCCGATATCCAACAGGTCATCCGCTGTTGTATCTCTTTTGAGTCCAAGCGTTCTAATTTCTTCGTATTCGGCACACAAACCCCCAATGTAAATTGATACCAGTAGACAGATAATAAGACAGACACATACTGCGGCATATTCAATCCCCGTCATGGCGCAAGTCTCCGGTGAATGAAATCCCCCGGCCTACACCGTGCGGCGCGATGGTCAGGCCGGGTAGATTGAGCCTTGAAGGACCAACCAACAAAAGGTGCCGCAATGAAATCATTACTTGCTACCCTTGATAAACTTCTTATCCAGTTCCTTAACCACCACCTTTTCGCCCGGCTCAATGAAATGCGCGATAGCTGTCTTAGGGTTAGCCAGCACCGCCGTTTTCTTCCATGCCGGGTTAAGCGGCAGTACCGCAAGCTGTTCAGGCGTGAACTCAAGCGCGGCCTTAATCGCCTCGCTGTCAAACCTGTCCTTGTCATCCTTGGCGATATACATCTTAGCCGTATCACTCAGGGATATTTCGCGGATGTTATTCTCACGAAAATACTTGATGATGGCCGCATCGTGCGCGTCCCTGGCCTCGCGTATCTTCTTTGCCGCAACCTCAAGCTGTGCGCGGAACACAAGGATATCAGCCTCAGACTCAACCGATATCTCAGGGACAGGCGTAAGGTCAATCTTGACGATATTCATGTTTAGAATGGGGTAGTAGTGAAGGGGTCTTTGCCTTCATATAGCGCGTCGAGATTGATTGTCAACGGAACATACGCTGCCATGATTTCCTCAGCAACCGGACGCGGAGGCATTGGGTTGATTGCGTATTCTGTATTCATGCCGCTGCCGGTGCGGGTGACCTTGATATCATAATTGAAAGGCGCGCCCCATTCCTTATCTTCAGCGAGGCGCTGGATAGCCTGCTGGATTGTCTGCTGTGTGATTTCAATAATCTGAACCTTGGACGCTCCGTAATTCCAGACAACAAATGCCCAGAAATGTTTGATGGCCTTGGCCGGGTCAATCGAATGTTCGGGCTTAGCGTTCATGTGAAAGCGGACGGGCTTTTTGTTATCCCAATCCAGCCATCCGATGATAGGCTTGGAGAGGATACGAAACTTGTTTTCCCCATCCTGCAAGCGCATGTACTTGCTATCGGTAGGGACTTTGTACTCATCAGGCAGGAAATCATTCATTGTTCAGTCTCCTTTGATTTAGTTAGGTATCCCATCGCCGCTATTATTGGCGATATGTTCGATTTGCTCAGGCTCTGCAGGTGTAGGGGCCGGGGCGGGCGCTGATAACTCCTGCGCCTTTTCCTTGGCCAGCCCATCCATCAACCGGCACACCTCCATAATGGCGTCAATGGCAACCTGGCATGTCTCCGCAGCTTTCGGCCTACCGGTGCGGATGAAATGCGAGGCCAGTTCATCATAACGCATTACTGGGGCCGTGGCCTCATTGCGCACGATGTGGGCCAGGATGCCGTAATCTATGTCAGCCATTGGCTACCCCCTCGCTAGGTATGGTTTTGGCGTTATCCTCAATCCTTGACCCCTTGTAGCGCGTCCCACGGGCAGGGCCGGGGCGCTTCCGGTCAGGATATGGCGTGTTAGGGTCAATCATTGTGACCGTCCCGAAAACATACGGGATGCGGCCCGCCTTGATAAGCTGCCGGACGCGGACCTCGGACACCCCGTTAGCCGCCGCATATTCCTTGATGGTTACCATAGTTTCCTTTCATTTCCTTTTATAAGATAACTTATTATTTGGGAAAGTCAATACCTTTTCTCAATTTATTTTCGGTTCATCCGCTGCCGTGAAAACCTGTTTGCGGGTATTGGCCTTGATGTTCAGGTCATCAAACCACGGTTGCCCACGCCGTATTACCATCCAGTCCAAAAACATGTGTGGATATTTGTGAGCATAAAACATGTGGTCCCCGTTACACAAACACACTCCGTTTGGCGGATATGTTCTAACCGATTTCAGGGACCGGCTGAAAATGTGGTGTGCCGCCAATCCCCCTGGCCCCTTGCCGCAACGCTCACACCGCAACCCCGCCCGCAACTTGACCTCAGATGACCAAGCCTTATCCGCGACCGCCTGCCGGTATTTGCGCAGCGCCCGCCTATCCGCCGCATCCGTGCGCCTCATCGCGCAACCCCCGCGTACGCGCCCACCGGGAACGCGCCCCCGTACAAGCTCGATGTCAGGCCATGCACAAACGAGGGGCACCGGAAGGACACCGGGGCTAAAGGGCAGTACGCCGACTCGTGGCAGTTCTCACATTGGCGATAGCTTGCGTCAAGGTGTATCTTGGTTGCGCCCGCGCCGGTTTGATATGTCTCAACAGATGATTGACCATGCCAGCCGCCCATGTTACCGCCCCTCCCGTAGCGCCGTGAAATATTCATCCTTGGCTATGCGATACTCCGCGTCAAGCCGTGAGCAATTAACCCGCGCCTTTTCCAGCCCGTCCTTGAGCGTAAGCAACTCGCGCTTGCGTTCGTTGATGGCAATCTCGACAACAGCCTTGGCCTCTAGCGCGGCTTGCTTCTCATGTTCAAGGCGGTGCATCTGTTCTTGTAGGTCGATGGATGACGATGACATGGGGACTCCTTAATTATGGTTACGGGGTGTCCAGTAGGTTAAGTTGTTCTGGTGGCTGCGGCTTGTTATATGCTGTTTCGCGGCTGCCTTTTGATTTCGGCGCGCTTTCTTCTCCGAATAGATTTCCCTGGGTTTGTTCCGTTATTCTTCGGGTTGCTTTTATCTGCCATTCTTCCGAAAGTTCAAAGGCTATAAAATCCTTACCGAGAGTCCTGCAGCATATTGGCACAGTTCCGGAACCGCAGAACGGATCAACTACT
This sequence comes from Patescibacteria group bacterium, assembly GCA_041661625.1. Lineage (NCBI taxonomy): Bacteria > Patescibacteria group bacterium. The sequence continues at coordinate 32,469 of JBAZUB010000004.1, forward strand.
AATTCGCAGGGCTGGAGACCGAGAAGCCAGTTGATGAGGGCAGGCGGTTTTTCGGCGGGATGGCCCGTTGGTTTTATTGAAGACCACGGAAATCTTTGTATATCATAAACTCCACGGTCAACAACGGCGTATTCCGGATTGCAAATCAAAGCCACCAATTCATAGGACGGTCGCAAACCACGCGGACCGCCAGGCCCTATCCACTGCTTATCCCAAACAAGAAGAGATTCAATTTGTTGACCAATTTCTAAAGTGGCCTTCATCACGGTTGGAATGGTTCGCCAATTCAAGAACGTCCACATTGCACCCGTGGGCTTTAATATTCTAAAAACCTCCCGATACCAAGCCGCAAACCAATAAGAGGCGTTGGAAATATCAGCCCACGGATTTAATTTGCCAGCACCGCTACTGGCGGTTGTAAAAAGATACGGCGGGTCTGCTATTACGAGGTCAACAGACATAGTTTTAATCCGTTGTAATCCGGTCAGGCAATCTTCAAGGTGTATTTTATTTAGCATTTTTTACTTGCTGCCCTTTGATTTCGTTTTCAATCAGAATGTTTACTAAGTGAATAAATTCTTCCGCCTCTGCTTGGTTTCGACCAATTGGTAGCCCATCAAATCCGTTTCCTATTAATTCTGGCTGGTCTTTGTGTGACCAATGTACCACCTCGAAATATTTTAAAAAACTTTTTACTCTTGATAACTGCGACCTGTGGAACCTATCGTGGCAGTTGCTGCATTCGTATAGTTCTAGATACTCATACAGCCCAGACTCTTGTTCGGTTTCTTCTGCGTCCATTCTTTTCCTCTTTGCCTTTAGCGCGCCGTCTTTGTCTTGCCGCGAAATTGCATATAACGGTTAGGCAACCCGAAGGCCGTCAGGCTTTGGGTCGGAGCCTGCGGAAGCAGGCGTAGCCGGGTTGCCGATTGTTGTAAGAAGTAAAACCGCCCGCTCCTTTTTCTTTAAATATTGTCTGATTCTTTTCCATGTATTTTTACAACGGCTCTTTAAATAGGTCGTTCCTGCAATGCAACACACTCTTATAATTGGACACTCTCCACAATTCATACCCTCAGCTCCCATTTATCTACATTGCTAAAATGGATACAGCCGTGACAAGTCAAGCAATCTTTTGTTTCGTATTCTCTTTGGTCGAACCAACGACAATCCGGGCACGATTTTGGAATATACAGGTTTTCTTTTATTATATCCAAAGCGGCCCTATCCATTACATACAGTTCATCTTTATCTCCATAGGCTACAAGTTTAGCGTGAATCGAACCTTCAAAGACTTCTACTGCCTCTTGTAATGTTTTCATTTATTTCCTCCGAGGGCTTGCCCGCGTTTGTCTTGCGGGCGGTTTTATTTCACACAACGGCTGCCGCACCTGACGGACAATCCATAATCAATTTGCTCCGGCAGGTTCGCCCGAAGGCCCGTCCTCGGGCTTTACGGCTGCGGCTTGTTGTGTGATGTTTTGGCCGCTTCTTTGTCTTGCGCCGCTGGCTTTAATTCTTCAATCCAAGCGTTCGCGAGACCCATCAACGCCTCTGGTATTTTGGCATCACTCACAGCGTTGACCATTTTTGGCGTGACATAGATGATGGCCGCTTTCTTTGTGTTTGGAACAAGCGTAATCGGAATAATAAGAATTAAAGAGAAGTAGATAAGTCGCTTCATCCAGTGTGCATATTGGTCCCGGCGATCTTGTTCCCAATCACCAAACACCAAGGCAAGTCCGAGAACACCAGCGGCAATAATAGAAAGCCAGAAAACAACATTCAGGGCCATCGACAGATCGTCGAGCATCACGATAATGTAGACGAATAATCCAGACATTTTTTCTCCTTTGTTTTCGCCTTTAGCGGCGCTCTTTGTTTTGCGGCCAAAATTTCACACAACGGTCAACGCACTTTTGCGACTCTCCATAATTTTTTTAAGGAGCAAAAGAACGCCCGAAGTTTTGCACCAATCCAATAAATAAATTTAAGTACAAAATTTACGGGCTGCGTGTTGTTGGGCGCTGATGCTTGCTCTGCCTTTGCGGGCGGCTCTTTCTTAATTGGAGCGGTAGTGGTAATTGTGGTAAACGCCGATTCAGGGCAGCGATGATGATATTTATTTATGTGGCGCGTACCATAACCGCCAATTCTATCGGGACACCAACAGCCACCGCAAGGCTCTGTTTTCTTTGTTCCACAAACCGGACAGGCAACGCGCCCATCAGAATCAAGCATATCATATTCTTCTTTTAGCATTTTGCCTTTCCGCCCGCTCTTCTGTCTTGAGCAAGCATTTGCGCCCAACTTGTCCCATCACGCAATATATCGCACTCGCAACATATCGCGCACGCCTTTTAGGTTACTCATTTGAACAGCTCCATTTGTTTAAGTGTCCAGACCCTCGCCAGCAGGACGGTCTTCTCTTGGCACGTAATATCCACCAAGGGCCTGCCGTATCTCTTCCGGTGTTGCAACCGGTCCATTGTCTATATCGTTAGGGTTTTGGTATCGCGGGCCATAGGATGCCTGAGGTGGTGGTGGCGGCGGCTCGTCTTCCCATCGGCGCTGATTGATGTAGGTTGCAGGCATTGGGATAAATTGGCCGTGTTCTTTGGTCCACTGTTCGGACTTGACCTGCCACTGAAGGGCCGATATGATATTCAATACGGTTTCAACCGGGCATTTAATTTTCAGCCATGCCTTTTCTGCGGCTCCCTTCCCGGTCTTTTTTGGATATGCTTTCCAAAACTGTTCAAACGGCAACCCCCCCTTGGGGGGTGTGGGGGGTATTATCTTTTCTTTTCTTTCCTCTACTCTACTCTCCTTTACTCTACTTTCCCCCATTGTTTGGGGATTGTTTGGGGATTGTTCGCCTAACAACTCTTTTTTGCGATAATTAATGGCATATTCTCGCTCTTTGGAAACTTCAGCTATTCTTTTTCGTACTCCGTTTGAAGTATAGACACCCCTTGAAATTTCGACTAAAAGGCCAAGCTGGATACAATCGGCAATTATCTTGGTTTGTTGTTCGGGAGATAGTCGGGCATTGTTAGCCGATAAATCCCCAAACAATCCGTTTAGGTTGACTTCTCCATGTTCTGTTTTATAGGCAGACTGCCAAAATTTCAAAATCCATACAAGGCCATTATTACCATGCAGTGTTTCTAATGCTTGAATTTGCTCGTTAAACGTGACATCCAGCGGAAAATAATCAAGACCTATTTTTTTAGAGCGTGCCATAAATGCCTTAAAAAAGGGTTATCCTGGGGGGATCGGCAAGAAACACCCAGGACAAGGACCGAGGCTTGCGCTTACGGTTAACCCAACGTTACAAAGGAGGATTGCCGATCCATGCCCTTAATATACTATTCTCGATTTCGGAGAGCAAATCTTATTTTCGTAAACCGTGAGAATTATTAAATGGCATGGATTTGCAAAACTAGCCCAATTAGATTATATTACCCCCATGTGGTATACATACCGCCAACAGGTCGGCCATCACGGGCGCATCGCCTTAGTGGTGGCCTTCCGCTTTTGGGACAGAACTGTCCAACCTAGGACAAAGCTGTCCAAGCCTTGACTTTTTTGTCCGGATAGTTTATAATAGTATTAATGGCGGACTCCTACAACATCGAACAGGTAAAGAAGTCGCTTGTCGAAGCGATGAAATCTCATCGTTGTAATATCTCAAAATCTTGTGAAGCCGTAGGCGTTCAGCGCTCCACGTTTTATTCCTACCTCAAAGAAGACCCCGCGTTTAAGCAGGCCATCGAGGATTGCACAGAGGCCAGCATCGACCACGTTGAAGACCGGCTCATGGATAACATTGACGGAGGCGATACCGGGTCGATTTGCTTTTACCTCAAGTGCAAGGCCAAGCATCGCGGCTATATCGAGCGCTCCGAATATCGCATAGGGCAAGACGCGGACGCGCCCGCGCTTATCCCAGAGTCTCTTGTGGCCCAAACCCTGACCGCCTTGATTGAGGCAGAAAAGAAACGGCTTGCCGCTGACAGCACCCCTAACGCTTGATAAGGTCAAGGTTGCGGACGCTATGCGGGCCGTCTACCTGGCCTCTCCGTATTTCTTAGGGCGTGAGGTGTTAGGCTATACCAAGTTCTGTGAGACACAGCTTGAATGGTCTGAGTACGCGACCACCCTATTCAATCCCCGCGCTCCTAAGCGTACATGGTCACTTGTCCTGTCACCACGCGAAACCCTGAAGTCTACCTACTGGACCGTGACCTATGCCATTTGGCTACTGCTTAACAACCCTGACCTGACCATCCTGATTGTATCGGAGACGATAACCAACGCCGAAGCCTTCCTGCGTGAGATACGCGCCAAGCTGCAGAGCGAGCAATTCGTCAAAGTGTTTGGCAATATCGTAAACAAGAACCTGAACCGGGCGGACGCGCTAGACCTGACAACCCGCAAGAACCACAGCAAGGAAGCTAACCTTGAGGCGGCAGGGCTAGGCAAGGCCATCACTGGCAGGCACTATGACGTGGTTATCGCGGATGATATAGCTGGCGTCCAGGACAGGGACAGCGAGGCAAAGCGGGCCGTCACTATGGCCTTCCTGTCTGACATCGTGGACGTGCTTAAGAAGGAATGTGGCTTTCTCCAAATCATCGGAACGCGTTGGCATAGGGAAGACATCTATGCCCACATCAAGGATAAGCTGGCCCCTGACATGGAGCGGAAGGCTCTAGGCAAGTTCAACATTTGGGAGCGCCCGGCCCACGCGCCGGACGGCTCCCTTAACTTCCCCCGCCTGCTGCCCGAAGCCCGACTTCAGGAGCTTAAGACGGTCAAGCAGGGCAAGGACGGGATAGATATCACCACCTTCATGGCTCAATACGAACTCCTGCCCCTTGACCCGGCCACCCAAATATTCAAGACGCTTCACTTCGCCGACCATAAGGGGCTGAAATATTCAAAGCTCTCCCAATGGACTGACCCGGCCATGAAGGTTGAAAAGGACGCGGACTTCAGCGCCATCGTTGTCATCGGCAAGATAGCAGAGGGTGAGCATCATGGCAAGGAAATGGTCTTGTACGCCTCCCTTGATAAGCGCTCACCGACCAAGGTAGTGGCTGACCATAACCGCATCTATCGCATGGTACGGGAACAAAACCCGGACGTAGAATATCAGGTTGCTATGGAAGAGAACGGCTTTCAGGGGCTTAAGGATTTCGCCAAGGCCATGTCCCTACAGGACAGCGGTGAGGGCGTGCCGACCCGTGGGATAGCCAATACCGAAAATAAGGATTGCCGCATCAAGTCGCTTGAGCCTGCCGTTACGGGTGGCTTTGTTTTGTTCCGTGAGGATTGGGCGGACGCACCGGAGAACTACAAGATATTAATAGAGCAAATTCGCAATTATCCGCAATCGAAAAAAGATGGACCTGACGCACTTCAGGGCGCTCGAAAGCGGCTTAACAAAAGCGGAG
>JBAZUB010000005.1 GCA_041661625.1 Patescibacteria group bacterium
CGTGGCGAAGCGAAGCGCGGCGAAGCAGCGGAGCGACTTTGCGGCGTGGCGAAATTCGCGTTGGGGAGAAGATGAGCGCTTGCGGAGATAAAGAAAAGACCCGCGAAATTAACGCGGGTCCATCATAATCTTATTCAGCTCAAATCAAAACGGAACTTTACCGTATTTGATTTTCGACCGGCGTCGGTGTTTCGCCGCGTCGGAACCGGGCGCTTTTCCTTTCGTGCCGCCGGTAAACCAGTCGGCCAACGCTTCGCCTAATCCCTTTTTCTTTTTGCGCGAATTTTTCTTTGCTTTCGGCGGCATCATTTTTTCCTTTTCTGATTGCGAGATTTTCGATGTAAATTGGCGTCACGTAAACGGCGAATAATCCGTTTCGTCTTTTCAACATCAACCGTTTTGTCTATCAAAACGTTTCCGTCGTAAATGAATTCCGTTTGTCCGCGCCGGACAATCCTAATCGACATTTGCTATAAGCCGATTAATTGCCGTCCAACCGGCGTAAGCTCGTACAGGTCCGCAATTTTCGGTTTGATGCAAACCATACGTTCTAGCGCGTCAATCGTACTGTGATGTATACCGGCGATTGTTTCGCCGCTTTCGGCAACGGTTATATCGCGCTTGGCGATCCAACCGTTTAGGCTACAGATGATTAGCGCTTTGCGCTGACTTCCGTTTAGTTCAAACATCGCTATTCGCCTCTTTCGTTTCGTCGTCAAGCGCGTACGGAAAGTTTTTACCAACGATGAAACCGATTGCTAAACCGTCAAGGAATATAAGCAAACAAGTCAATCCAACCGCAACCGCCAACCATGTTTCATCGCTCATAAGTAGATCGATCATTATAAACCTATCACATCTATTTGAACGCTGGCGTACACTGGCGCGGGCGCGCCGGTTCCGTTTATACAGTCGATAGAAAAGCTATCGCCCGGTTTCAGTATGACAAACGGCGCATGATTGTGTACGGTCAATATAGTATTAGACGCCGAAAGGGAATTAAGTATACCGGCCCCCGCGCCGCGTGTAAACTTCAAATAAATCATCACGTCGCCAACCGCAACCGTTGCCGGTATCCGGTAAGTGGTTCCGCGAATAACATAAATAAAGTCGTTCGGAATGACGAACGGCGCGACAAGGCTACTCGTACCAATGGGCGCGTTGGTAGTGAACGCAACGTCAGCATCGTTGTTTATGACGATTGCCGGATAGGAAAGCAAGTAACCGCGACGGTCTGTTAATGGCATGATGTTAAGATTGCGGCGTTTCTGCCGTGTTCGGCTTAGGTTCTTTTATCGGTTTCTTTTCAACGCGCTGGAAAATGCGTATTCCCGGTTCGCCGTCTATCCTTTCTTCAATGTCGAAAGAATTGACAGAAATTACGCTTTCGACCGGAACCGAATTGACGCGCGCGAATTCGCGTATTGCTTTTTCCGCCGTTTCGCCGTCGTTGATAATAACGGTTCCTTCAACGGTGACTTGTGCGCGCAACAACATCATTCTTGGCATTATTCGTTAAACTCCATTTGTGCGCGAACGGTTGCGCTTATTGCCAACGGCCCGTTTTCGATCCATAGCGTTACGTCTTTAGTGAACGCAATGTCAAGCGGTATCCTGTATTGTAACACAATTACGCCGCCAATTGACGCGCGACTAATCATATATTCAGTTGACCGGCCCGAAAAGTTAAGAACCGAATTGATAACGCCGTATGCGCTAACGGCGCTTAGTGCTTCGCCAAAGCCGAATGAATAATAACGTTCAAACCCTGCCGGGTTCTGGTCGAACGCCGTTTTTACGATAAATGCTATGTTTGGCTCATCAGCCGAAAACACGTTTAATGCAACGTACAATGCTCGCAGTATTCCGCCGCTTCTGCTTTGGTTAGCATAGAAGATTGAAGAATTCGCGGGCATGGTTGTATTGCCGTACCATACGGTAAACGGATTTTTTGCAATCGGCCCTGAAAAGTCGGTTAGGGCGTAGCTTAATTCCAAATCCCACGCTATAAGCGTACTTGTGTTTGAAACGGTTACGCGTATAAAGCGCAACGGACTAGGCAAAATGTCGGATACTTGCTTGCGGCCCGATGATACCGGATACATATTATACTGTTTATATCGCGACCATACAACCGCGTCGTTCGATTGTTCGATAACGACATATCCAGTTATTGAGAACGCATTAGGAACGGCGACGTTATCAATAGATACGTTAAAGCTGAAAAATCGCGCGTTTACTGTCTCTATGATTTGTTGGTAAGACGAACTAATCGGCAAATTGAATTCGACAACCGAACGATTTATAAATAGCTGATTTGAGAACGCGGGTGCTATTTCGTCTTTATAGAATATAATCATGACCGGAATAGCGTAATCGTCCGGCGAAACGACAACCGGCGACGTTAGGCGGAAACCGAACTCAGAACCGACAACAGGTAAATTCGTCATTCCGCCCGCTGGAATGAAATAATCATAATTGAATTCGTTCGGTATTTCTTGCGCGCCACGGCGAACAACAACCGGATAAGGCGTGTTATTCATCACGGCCATACCATCGGCGTTGTAACCTAAGTTAACGCTTAATGTCGGGTTGCCCGGCGAAACGCGGTATTCGGTTTTCATTCGTCAACGATTTCCTTAGCGCTAACGAACATCAGCAAAATACCAACCATGACGACAACCGCCAAAACAATAACGCGTTGTACGTCTGCTTGGAATTCTGGCGTTTGCACGTAATCGGAAAGCGCCTGAATATCGGTTAACGTTTGTCCGGCTTGTTCGATGGTATCACCGATTACGCCATCTTGCGCGGCTTGCGCAACCCGGCCCATGCCGGTTCCCGCCAAAGCAATATCAAGAATTTCGTCAAACGTTGGCGGTTCGCCGTCGTCATCCTGACTTGTTCCGCCGCGAACAACCGGCTTTAGATGTACGGTCGGTTTTGTGATTTGTGGCGCGGCGCGTCGTTGCGCGGCCTCATATGCGGGCGCGTTCGTGTGACCGGCGAATGTTTGCGTTGCAGCCCCGGTATAATCCGTCGAAACTTGCCCGTTGGGATTTGCCCACAAACCGAGATTGCGCGCGGCGGACCACGGACGCCAACCCTGCGCGCGAAACAGTTCGGCGGCAAGGCGCACGTTGGTTTCTGGATCGAACAAGTCAACGTTTCTCCATTGGGTATGTGCGCCCGGCCCAACGTTGATTTGAAACAATCCCCGGCTATCTTCGCCGTTTTGGTTCCACGCGCGCGGGTTGTATCCGCTTTCGCCAGACATAACCGCCAACGCGTTATTGACTTGGTTCGCCGGGAAATAGCGACGGACCAAGTTAACGATGTCAGCATTGACGTTCGTGCGCACTTGCGTTCCGGTCACGTTGGTTACTGCCGTTGGCGCGGATAAGCGGCGCGCAAAATCAATATTCGGCGTCGGGTTGACGGCCCCACGATATACATAATTATTCTGTAAGCCGGGAACAATTTCACTGAAATGCAAATGACGGCCCGACGAATTGCCGGTACTCCCCATAATGCCGATCTGTGAGCCTTGTGTCACTGATTGCCCGGCGCGAACGAGCGCGTTACTCAAGTGACCGTATAGAGTTTGCCGTCCGTTTGGATGTTGGACGATGATATAATTACCATAACCGCGCGCGTCGTAATCAACGCGCACAACGGTTCCCGTTGCCGCCGCGACAACGGGAACCGGGACATTTTGAGGCAATTCAGAACCGATATCGATACCCTCATGCAGTTGTAGCCGGTCATTCGCCCACGGATAAGAACGCGGCGCATTCCAACCCGACGTAACCCGCGACGGCCCTACAACCGGAACGATATAATCAGCCATGATTGCCCCTACATTGCGTATTGATTGCCGGTCGGGTTGCCCTTGATAACCGGGCTTGCCGTTGCTTTCGGTGTAACTTTTGTCGTCTTTGGCGCGGTCGGATTGAACACGCCCGTTTGCATATTCGTCTTAGGGCCGGGATCAGTCGATTTCGGCGCGCCTTGATTGAATACGCCAACGATGTAAGACGGCGTTGTGGAACTTGGTTTCGTAACGTTCGACGGTGACGACGTTACGTTAATGCCAGATTGCGCCTGCTTGGTTACTGACGGCGTAGCCAATGGAGAACCGCCGAATTTCGGGTTTTCCTTGATACTCCAATTGATGCTAATACCGCCGCTGGCGTTAACGTACTGCATTCCGGTTGCGCCGTTTTTGTTGGTAATCAAACCAAGTTGCGTTCCCGGCGCGGGCTTGTTTGATTTCGGCGTGACGATTTGCGCTATCGGCGTCGGTTTCGGCCCGGCAACCGTTGCGACCTTTGGAATGGTCACGCTTGGACCCTGAAAACCTTGCTTGTCAGGTGGAACGCCCGCGTTGACGGTCGGAGTAAGATTATCCTTCGCGCCGCTTCCGGCAATGAACCCAACGCCCTTAGACGGCGTTGGCGTTATCGATTTGACGACGTTCGCCAGTAGTGATCCTAAGCCGCTGGCAACGGTTGCGGTTGTTTTTGCGCCGCTGTTGAGAATGTTCTGAGTGAACGAACGCGCGGCGACGGTTTCGGCTTTTGTCGGTTGCGCCGCCGCTTGCGGTTGGGCCGAACCAAAACCTTTCGCGCCAGAACCAGCGACGAAACCAAAAGCATTCTTTCCCGTTGACGGTTCAACCGGCGCGAAAAGATTGTCAAACGCTTCACTGCCTGCGCCGTATACGTCGGCGTAGGTTCCACCTATGCCGCCGTCATAGAAGTATTCTCCGCCGCCCGGTTGTTCGCCGTAAAACGGATAATCCATCGGCGTTTCAGTTGCCGCCAAAGCGGAATTAAGCTGATTGACCGTTTCGGCTAACGCCGCCTCATACGCCGCTGACTGCGCATTGATTGCGTCGTAAGCGTCGTTAAGTTGTCCGCCAAGTTCGGTATAAATGCTTTCGATCAAACTATTCGTTTGTTGCTGTTGCCCTTCGCTTTCCGTCTGAATTTGGCCGATGGTTTCGTTGAATTGCGTTACTAGGTCATCCAACATTGACATAAGTTGCGTTGCGAGATTTTCGCGTTCCTGCGCTTCCGCCTCAAATCCCGCCGCAATCGCATCATCGTCAACGCTGCCGGTTCCGCCGTCGCCCGTTGCGCCGATTATGCCGCCGCCGTTTTTTTGCGACAAAACTAAGGCGGCAATACCGGCGATTGCTCCAACGGCAAGGCCGATTTGTACCTCTTTTTTCTTGAGCAATTCGCCAAGTTTTACCGCCATGATTAAGCCTTTCCGACGTTTGTCAGCGCTTGCGAAGCGAGGCGCAATTGCGCGTTGTTAACGTCGCCGTAGAACGTGTTCCACATTCCCGTTTTCGTTGCCGCCTCATCAACGGAATAAACCGTATATGAGCGCATGATAGCAATGCTCGTTGCCGGGTTTGTGTTCGTATTAAATGGGCGTTCGCGCCACGGATATTTAATCCGTTTCATGCCGAACATTAGCGCGCCTGTAGTGTTTTGACGCCGCTCGTATACGTGCGAGCAATCGCGCTCATCACGGTTGAAAATTGGCTTGCTTGCGACAAGACCAAGTATACGAGAACGGCGGTAAACGTTCCTTCGATGATACGGGAAATCATGGGTTTATCCTGTTCGCTAGTTGCATTAAGCGAATACCAACCAACGGTTGACTTAGCATAATGCCCAGTATGAGCGTTACGGTAAGTATCCAAGCGGCGGTTTTGTTGTTGTTTTCGACCAGTGCAACGAGACTACCGATTAGGAAAATTGCGACAAGGTAACGCAACAAGTTCTCACTTATCGGCTTACCCTCCGCGCCGTCTGATGTTCGTCGCACTGGTGATATCATGACGTTACGGCCCGCCAAATCTTATCGGCGCGCCCGGTGAAAACCAGATATAGCATGAGCGCGGCGACGACAAAAACGAATGTTGCTTTCATTTGGGCGGTTCTCTCAATTCTGCGCGCTGAATAGCGGCTTCAACGTTCGCGGCGCTTCTGATTTGCGTCGATTGTGCGAAGTAGTAGCCGATAACCGCGCCCATTAAACCGACGGTTGCGGCGTTGTCCTGTTGTGGGTTAAACCACATCATCGCGCCGCCGCCGACGACGATTACGAGCGAGAGTATGGATTGTGTGACCGAGAACAACATATCTTTCGACCACATAATTACGTCGTACTCACCTTTCCGGTACACACTATTCCATGACCTCATAGACGGCGCGAATGAAGATTAGAAGGATCAGAATTCCGATCCACGCAATGACCGGGAAATTACCGGAACCGTTGTAGTCGGTTCCGCTTGCCTGAACGGTATCGGGTTCGGACCCTTCGCCGTATAGTTCTGAATACGAAACCATTATGCCAATTCCTTTTCTTGACTATGCGCTTGGAAAGACGAACCGCGTTAGGTGCGCGGAACGTTGACCAGTTGACGGCGAACGGTGTAAAGCGTTCCCGCCGCAAGCGCGTTAAAGGTCATGGCGAAATCGGTCACAAGGGCCGAATTGAAAAGGTCGCGCCCGGTTCCGTACATGCCCAAACCGGACGAACCCATAAGGTCGGTGTAAATGCAACCAGCCGGACGCGCGCGGCCCCGGTACAAGCCATGTTGCATATCGAGAAACGCGGGCGGAACGTCGGTGATGTAGTCCGACTGATTGACGCGAATGCGAACCCGGTCGAAGTTGTCGGCCCCGGCCACGCCCATTCCAAGACCCTGCGCGATTTGCAAGTACACATTCCCGCGAGGAATGTTGTACGTCAATTCGCCAGCGGCGGCGACGGCGGAGCTTTCTTCAAGAACCGTGTGCAACAGGTCGGTTGACGGAAAATCTTCCTTCGCCAGCGGAACGGTGAAGTTTTCGACAATCGGCGTCACCGTTGCCGTGATGACCGCGCCCGCCGCAACCGTGGCATCGGCGGCGAAATCAACCGTCAACGTTGCGGTAAGCTGTTCGTTCTGCAAAAGCAGCAGGCCGACGGCATCGCGCAAATTCATCATCAGCGGGATAACCATGTCGAGATTGTATGTTCCCGCCGCGACCAGTGACCGGCCCTGATTTTGCGGCGTACCGCGCGCAAATTCGGCGTCCAACATTTCGTCAAGCAGCCACGCGTAACCCGGCCCGCTGACGTTGAAAACGTCAATGCCGGTGTTGAGCGTGACGCGAACGCGGTTGATGATGGACGACACGCCTAACGGGTTAAGCGGCGCAACCGGCGCGCCGCCGATGGTGGCGCGGATCGAAAGCCAAATTCGGCCCAAAAAGCCAGACTTTGGCAAGGCCATCTGCACTTGCCCGCCGCCGAGCGGTTTCGCAAGCGCGGAAAGGGTTGAAAACTTCTGCCGCGTTCGCTGGTTAAAATCTCCGGCCATGTTATTTATCCTTTTCATTGAAACGAATGCTAACGTTGAAATGCGAATGACTGAATTCAGAACCGGCTAGATTGCGCTAACCAATTCCGAAACGCCGGGAATATACACCTTCTGAATGAAGATGAATTTCGCCAGCGGAACCATGATAATCACGATTGCGAGAATAATCATCGCGTTCGCAATCCCCGGCTTGACGTTGCTAAAATCCAATCCCAATTCCATTGTTTCACCTTTCTAAGAACCAAGTTGCCTAACGTATTGAGCGTTAACCATATCCGATTGCTTATAGTAAAAGCCGTGAATGTCTGGAATTGGGTTTAGCACATTTGCGCCCATCAATTCGGCCATTCGTCGCCGGTCTACTTCCATTTGCAAGCGGAATGAGAATAACCATCGTGTTTCTGAAAGCATGAACAACGGTATCCAAGTCGGGCGTTGCGTTGCCGCCCATACACCGATTTGAAGTTCGCGCCCGCGCGTGTAAAGCGCTTGTAACCATTTTCCATAACGCCCGCGTTCCGTTACGCCGTATGCCTCATCGATGTAAACGATAACATTACCGGCGTTGTAGATTTTCTCGAAATAAGCGTCATACGCTTCGACTTGATTTGTTTCAATCGGCGCAAGAACGCGAACCCTGAACGGGTTATCTGACATTATCAGTTTTTCGGTTTTGCGGTTCCAGTCGGTTAAATTCCAACCGCTATCTTCGCCTAACGTGCCTTTTGGATCGAACACAACTAACCGGCGAACCGAACGCGCCAGCTTGTGAACGAAATAAGTTTTGCCGCTGCCGGTCATGCCAACTACGGCCAAATGCTCGTTAGGCTTGATGTTCAACCGCATTGATTTTCTCGAAAACTTCAAGAATAGCAAGATTGATGTTGCGGCTTAGTCCGGCATTTTCCAATTCCGTTTCCAACGCCGCCCGGTCATTTTGCAACATATGGTAGGTAATGTCATTGAGCGAAGTAACGGCGCTTTCTAAATCGTCGGCGCTTACCTTGCTCAATTGACCTAAAAGAACCGGGATCATTTTGTCGAGAATTCCGAATGAGGCCATTAGACACGCCCTATCAAACTAAGGATTTCCGGCCCGGCGTTCGCGGTTCCGTTGTCGGCTTGCGGCGGTTGTTCGGTCGGTTGGGCCACGGGTTTTCTATTGGCGCGCGTTTCGCGTTCCTGCGCTTTTGGCGCTTTCGGCATGACGCGGCGCGCATACAAGGCCAAACCGACTAGAACTAGAACGGGATCAAAAAACGTGTTAGCGCGTTCTAGTGTGTCCGCTTCCATCTTATCGATGATACGCGCTAACGACGGTTCGATTAAGCCGCGTTCGGCGTTCGTCATGCTGGCATCGGTTGCGGTTGCCGCCGTCGAAACCGCTTCAATGGTCATCAAAACGAACCCGGTCAAAATCTCAGCTTGTGACGCTTTTTTCTCCGCTTTCGTTTGCGGTTTTGTTCGCGTCGGCGTCGGCGTTTTCGGTTCCGGCGTTGTTTCTGGCGTAGCCTTTCGTGGCTTACGCGCCGGTTGCGGCTCAACCGTTAATGACGGCCCCGGCCCATTTTCAGCGTTCGGCGTCGGCGTTCCTTCGCCTGTTGGCGTCGGCTTTTCGTCGGCCCCGGTTCCGCTTCCTGCGTTTCGACCTTTAATTCGGTCGGCCCGGCGTCCGCGTTCGGTTCCGCTTTCGGCGTTGGGTTCTGGAATTCGTCCGGCTGGTTGTGATGTTCGGACGGTTCCGGTTCCGGCGTCGGTTCCGGTTTGATGACCGGCGTCGGCTTGTTTAGGGCCGCTTCCAACGCTTCCATTCGCAGTGTTAGGTTTGTCCGCCATACTCTCGTATCCTCTTCGCTTTCCGTTTGGTTGGCGTCAACGACGGTTTCGGTAGGTTCGGTTTCGTCGCTTTCGTCCGGCTTTTTGGTTGTGACCGTCATGTTTTACCGTCCATTAACTTTCTTAATCCTCAAAAAACAAATGTTAAAATTTTACCGAATAATGTTAAATTTGAGGGGAAAAATTGCGATTTGGAACCGGAAGCGAATACCGCTTACGGATATACCTAAATCGCACAAAACCGCGCCACGGCCCCCACAACGCGATTAAACGCCATACGCATAGTCAACGTCTTTTGTGATGGCGGCAATGACGACGGTGTTTGTTCCCGCCGCAACGCTCAATGCAATCGATTGCTGAGTTGCCGGGATTTTCAAAATCGGCGCATTAATGCCCATTGTAAAAAAGTTAACAGGGTCCGCCGACGTTCCCAAATTGACGTTGACCGTTCCGGCAACGCGCGTAATGTAGTAGTAGTCGGGCTTGGTATCGAACGTAATAATTCGCGTACTGTTTGGAGCCATGACAACCGTCATAAGGTCAAAAACGGTTTCCCGGTCATCGTCAAGCAATTCGAGTTGACTTGTCATGATACGCCGCCCATACATGTAATCGAAATTTCTGGAATGTTGAACAACGGTAAGTTGTGGCAACGCGGCGATTGTGCGCAGTGTAAACACGTCACTACCACGAACGGGGAATTTTACTTGCGAAGCGGAAAGCATATGAAATTCTTTACCGCTATCGGTTGCGTAGCCGGGCGCACAAAAGAACGTTGCCGCGCCTTGATTTGTGACGTAAATAAAGTCGGCGGCGGGATCGATCCGCACTTGCGTTTGTGTACTAAGCGGCAAATTGATAATCCGCCGCATCGTAAACAGGCTTGACTTTTTTACTTGCGGTAACATGTAATACCTTTTGAAATTATTCGACGGCCCTACCCTGCCGGGCGACCACGCGCCTATCTCTAGTATAGTCGCATGTTCAACAAAAGTCAAACGGTTCGATCTTTTTTCATCCTTCACCTTTTCTCAAAATGTTGATAAAACTTTCTCAAGGTGCTATACTGTAATTGTTAGGAGAGAACCGCAATCGAGCGGTTCCGGTCAATGCAAAATGGAGCATTCCGAAATGCAAACAACAAAACGCACAATCAAAAACACATTCGTCATTTCAGACCAGTACGGCATTACTTGCGTTTTTCCGCAAACGCAAGACCACGCCGGAACATGGCGTAACGCTCGTTATGACTGGGAAAAATCGTATTACACATACAGCCTATCATTTCCAATTGCCGGTTGTACCGTCAAGGTGGAAGCAGACACGCCGCTAAATCTTCTCAACGCCCGGCGTATGATCGAAGCGGACGTTATGGAAAATGGACCAGATACGTTCTGGACGCGCCCATGCTATGCGGTTGTCAACAACACAAAAATACTTGAACAACCGTTTATAACAACCACGTACGAACGCCTTGTCACGGTTGAACTTTAATCATGAAGCTCAACCCGCCTGTACGCATAACCACGGTCGAAATGACGAAACAAGGTTTCATGACCAGAAACCAAACCGTAGAAACCGATAGCGCGTTACAGCGCGCTATCGGAAAAATAGAAAACAACCCGCGCGTTACGTTCTTGGAAGCGAAACAAGGCGGCGTACGCCTGTATGGATGGGGTGAGCGATAATGGTTTACTTCCTTCGCTTATCGCAACCATTGGGCAACCGCTGGCATACGGCCCGTTGGTACGTCGGTTATACTTTCGATGACCGAACGCTACAGCAACGCATTCTTGCGCATACGTCTGGAACCGCCGCCGCGTTTACACGCGCGGCGGTTTTACGTGGTATCAAAATCGAATTCATGGGCGTTATCGACGGCGGACGCGAAACAGAACGCGCAATCAAATTTCGCAAGAACCACGCCCGCGAATACGAGCGCCTGAATAAGCGCGGTTTGATCCAACCAAAATCATGGTTGCGAACCTACGCAAATACTCGTTTTGAGGGCGAACCGATAGCCGGTTCGTTGTGTCAATGAGCTACATTCAAAAAGTTTCAAACGGCGCGCCAACCGAAAAGGAAAGCTTAAAGTTGACGTGTAGAAATTGCGGTTATCATCCATTACGTTACTGCGGTTTCATGAACCCGGTACACGTAATCGGTGTTATTCGAGACTACTTGTACGATTGCCCACTCTGCGGAATGCGGCGCTTGATTGTGGGCGAATACGATAAGGAATGGTTACGCAAATGATAAACAGCGAACCGCTTACGTCTGATATGATCGATGAAATTCTATCGCGCGTTGTTACGGCGGCGGACGTTTGCGCGATGTATCCCCACAAATCACAAGCTACAGTCTATCGGCATTTGGAGAAGTGCCATAGTCGGCGGTTGGGCCGTGGTAACGGCGTAGTAATCTATAGCCTGATGCAAGTCATTGAAAAGTTTGGAGAACCAACGTGGACAACAGACAAAAGCCAGTAACGGTTAATTTCAGCTTGGAAAGGAAAATAGGCGCGGATAACGTGCGGATTGCCGTATCATCCTACGCCGAACCGGGCAACGATGGACTAGAGTTTAACCGCATTATGAGCGTTGCCGCCGATGCGATGAATGATTTCGTGAATAACATCTTTGTCACGTTACCGCGTGACGAAAGCGCGGTATCTGGCGACGGTTGGTACATTGTTACTCAACTGAACGTAACAATCGACAAGGGCAAGCGTTACGTTAAAGCGCTTTGCGGAGATTGGAATGAATTTGGGCTTGTTATTTGGCCTGAACTTGCGGCCCGAAAGCACATCGATCTAGATATTGTTCCCGTAACTGGATACAAGCCTAAGACGATGGAAGTCAAGGTTTCGGTGACAAACGGCAAACCGCGCGTAATCGACATTCGCGTAGGCGCGGGCGAAAGCGCCGGCAATGGCACACGATGACGGCGATATTAAAGATTTCTGGAATAACACTCCAGACGATTTTGAAGAATGGCGGCCCGCCGAACAAGTCGAATATTGGGCAAACTGGTTCGATGTATACATACCAGAAGGGTATTTGACAAGTTATGATAATTACGTCTTACCGCAATCAGACGGCGGATTAGGCGGAAGTGATGAAAACATACGCGGCCTACTCTTTCCAAGCATTATCGACGCCGCCGAATACCTATGGGGAACCGGCGTATATCCGTGGTCCTACATCATCGTTGATGATGATGATTACTTTCACGTCGGCATAGAATATCCAGAGGAAACCTAGTAATGCTCATCTTTCGCAAACAAGCAAGACACAACGAATTTGAAATGTACGATTTGATGGTTGCGGCGGCGGCGGAGCGCCACGCTAAACACACACACGTCATCGTTGACACATGGCCTAAGTTAACGGACATGAAAGAGAACGTCATTCTTGGTTCGTTTTCATGGTTGGGCATGTCGTCACATACGCGATGGATCAAACGAGCAACGTCGATTGCCGTTGGCGAATATATCGCCACGCCCGGCGACGTTGCCCGCGATTATCTCAAAATCAAGTATCCAAATCGGCGGCGCATAAGTTACGAGCAACGCGGCGAAATTATGCGCCATCGGTCGCAACCGCTGTATGCGTTACCGGCGTATATACCTGATGCAACCTATCTTGATATCAAATCGGCCTACTGGTCGATAATGTCAATCGTCGGTTGGGACGTTGATTACTTTCCCGGCAGATGGATAGGCATTGGCGAAGCGATGGACGATTTCCCGTTCGCCGGTCACAAGCTGGCGCGTAATTGCCTTGTCACGTCGGGCTTAAATTCGGCGGCGTCGATTTGGATGTACGAAAAGCAAAAGCCGGTTGCGCGCAATTTCGGAAACACGTTTATCAACTTTCAATTGTGGGCGCTTGTTCAAGACATTTTGAACGGGATTGCCCTAGAATTGTACAATGAGGATATCATATACTATGCGAATACCGACGGATTTATACTCAATACTAAGGATCGAACCGCCGCCGCGTCGATCATTTCGGCGTGGGGTTTGCCTGCGCGTGATAAAAAGCGCGGGCGTTGTTCTGTTTTTGGAGCAGGTAAATATCGTTTCGGTGATAACGAGAACGCCGAACAAGCGCCCGGTAATCATACGCGCCTCTTTGGTATCCATGACGTACCCAATGCAAGATGGTTACGGGCGCGCCTTAACGATTTGTCTGAATTAGCGCAACCCGCGCTAGGTTGGGAGAATTGAGCATGTCGGATATCATCGTTTCTGTTCTAACGGCCTACTGGTTAACCGTCTGTTTCCTGTTTCTGTTTCACGGCCTTTTCCATCGTGACCGCGTACACGTCGATTTTGTATGGTTTGATTTGTGGATCGGCGTTTACTACAACCGGCCAACCGGCGCAATGTTCATTTGCGCGGTTCCTTGCTTTCCGATGATTGTTGAACCGGCCCGGCGTCATGGTCGATAAGGCTAAGGTCTATTGTCCGTACTGCAAAGAATGGACATTAAGCGTTCGATCCTATCCAATTATCACGAAAGGGAAAAAGTACAACCCTAATCAAGCGCGTATGCCAGAACAACCAAAGTGGATGTGTTTAATTTGCGGAACCATTCATGCCAACGGTTCGCATGAGATAGAAAAGGAATAAGCGCGATGACGATAGGCTATGATCTATTTCCCGGTTATACGTTCCTGAATTGGCATGACGTTGTATGTCATGCGATTTACGAAAAGTTTGAGCTTGGCAAAGTGCTAACAATGGCGGGATCATTTCATGCAGACGGAAAGTTGAACACCGATGAAATGATAAGCATAATGTACCGCGTTTTGACCGAATACAGTCTAATGCCGTACGTCGGTTACACTGGCGTAAACTCAACTATTCCGACAAAGGAAGCTATGCCACAACCTAACCAAGTCATCGGTGAAATGGATCAAATTTACGTCGGCGTCGGGCGCGAAGTTTTGCGTCAAAACGCGAAATGGGGAGAACAGAACCATTCACACTTGAAATGGTCCGCCATTCTAACAGAAGAAACCGGCGAAGTCGCTAAAGCGGCATTAGAAGAAAACGCCGAACAATACATCACCGAACTAATTCACGTCGCCGCCGTCGCATTTCAGGCTATCGCAAGTCACGCCCGGCAGAACGGTAAGCGCTAACAAAAAGGGCCGGTCACGTTGACCGGCCCCACGCTTTCGACGGTTAACCGTCAGAATGGAATGTCGCTGATGTTGTCGGGCGTACTGTGATCCTCCGCAACGTCAATGATATTCCAGTACGGTTGACCGTTCTTTGTGGTCACGCTTTCCAACGTCAGCGGCCCTAAATCGTCGCCGCCGCGTTTGAAGTGACGCACGAACGCCGAACGGTTTTCGTTGGTATCCAGAGAAACCGCGAACCGTTCGCCGTAAATGTCCAAGCAGTCGAAAATGACTTGACTGCGCGGCTTGCCGTCAATGACGCTTTCAAACTGTTGTGCGTGGGTGACGTAAAACGTGGTTCCTTCGATATCCGCCGCCTTGCGCCAATTGCGCGGCCCTTGTCCTAGTCCGCTATCCTTCAATGATGTCGCCATGTTGAATTGTTCTCCATTTTGGCATTTAAGGGCCGAACGATATTGCCCGGCCCTACCATTCACGAAATGATGCTTCGCGCGTTAGTCACGCGTTCGGGTTGGTTTCTTTCTTGCCCTTGCGAACGCGCGGTTTCTTCGCCGGTTCGTCGGTGAAAAGCGGAAGCGTTTCCGGCGCTTCGCCCGCAAAAATGCGAACGGTGTTCGGAATGAGGGCCGTACGCCGATAACCGTAACGCGTCATCATGACCGCGTTCGGCGCTTGGAACATCAGCGAAAATTCGGCGGGCGCTTCCGAAACGTTGCCGTTTTCGTCGGCCAGAACATGCGCGACGATTTGGCCGTTTTCGATCCGCACGAATTCCGAAAGACCAAACTTGCGATGCCACGCCGTACGCGCCTGCATGTAATAAGGCTTGACAACGGTTTTGATGCCGCCGAAAAGCTTTTCCATGATGGCGTTCGTTCCGGCCACGTCAGCCGCAAAACTCTGCCCTTCGCGCGTCAGCTCATCATCAGCCCAACCGCCCGTTGACATCGAACCCGCTTCGTGATCGGTCATGATACTTTTTCTCCCGTATGCGGCCTGCGTTGGTGAGGCCACTTAAAATCAAGTATAGCACAAAA
>JBAZUB010000006.1 GCA_041661625.1 Patescibacteria group bacterium
CCTTTTTTATCAGCCGGCGGGCTTCTTCGTTGGTTGAATCGAGTTCAGGATAGTGGAAGAGCTCTCTGCCAATGACCATGCTACCACATCCCGGAAAGGGAGACTCGATGAACATTGTTCGAGGAAAAATTTACGTCTTGAACGAACGCGTAATCGAGCTTAGCATGACCAACAGTAAAGCCAACGCCAGCGGTCAGGCCACCGTTATATCCCGCCCGATAGGAGGTACACCCCTGCAACCATTCAAAACCGGTCGCGACCTCCGGAGAGTAGCCCGATTTAATAGTTTGGCTGACATCAACCGCCACCCGGCCCGCCTTCCACGGAAGCCAACTTAACCCCAGCCGCGCCTTGGGAGGAACATGCTCCACCGTCCCGGTCCCCCACTGCTGGGTATTGACCAGTTCATCGATCTTAAAACCAACAGTCACTGGGTACTTGGCCAAGCGAAGCATTATGCCGGGAGTTAAAGAGTAGCCCCAACCGCTCCCGCCGCTGATCCCAAACATCTCGGAGCTTAGATATTTGGCCGTTAGCCCAAAGGCAATATGGTCATTCAGTTTCTTCCCATAGGAAAAAAGATAGGCACTGGAAAAGTAGCTAAACAGGCTGATGTTCTGAACTTCGTTGTGGATATCGACCTCTCTCGAGGTCTGGGCAATATTCCCCAACCCAACCTGGATCCAGGAAAGGCCGATCGTTCCCCCCAGTGCCGGGGTTACATAACTTAGATAATAATGATCGGCGTCGGTCGAGAGCCTGGTTTGACTGCTGGTTATCTCCTGGCTACTAATAAAACCTAAGCCGGCGGCATTCCAATAGGGGGCGTCGGCATTGTCCGCGATCGCGGTGAAAGCGCCACCCATGGCGAGAGGACGAGCCCCCACACCGGCATTAAGCACGGCAAGGTCGGTACCGGATTGGCCGAGAGCAAATGCAGGAGAAAGCGTTAAGCAGTAAGCGGTAAGCAAGAAAGATATATATATTCTCATTTGAGCACCGCGATTTTTCCACGGCCGCTCACGGTCTTATCACCCATTCGCGCCGTGATCTCGAACGGATAGATTCCATTAACGACCATGTCCCCTCGTCCATTCCGCCCGTCCCAGGAAACATCGTTATATTTCTGCCAGACGCTCATTCCCTCGCCATTGGTCGTCCCGTCAAGCTCGGTCACTAAAGATCCGGTTATGTCATAAATTCTGATCCTGACTTCATCGGCGTCAGCCGAGAGCCGGTAGCGGAGTTTGGTCTCTTCCCGGTTCGGATTGAACGGGTTCGGATAGTTGGTCACCCCGGCCAGGGTCAGCTCCGGTTGGATCCGGAAGCCCCAGCTCTCCGAGGTCGCCGCATTGGTCGGCGACAGCGCCGTCACTTTCCAGAAGTAGTCGGTGTTCCGTTCCAAGCCAGGGTCGAACTCATGAATGGCGTAGTTAAAGTAGTAGAGATTGCTATCGGCCTTATCTTGCGTCCCCGTTCCGGCTGCTTTACTAAAGGTCTGGTGGTCGATCGTAAAGCTATCGTTTTTCGCCACCTCAACCCGATACTCGGTCGTATCCCCCTTATGGTGCTCCCATTCAAAAGCGGGCCGGATGTTTTGAACATCCTGACGATCCTTGGCGGGCGCGAGGAGAGCGGGAGATTCGAGGGTCGTGGTTTGAGAAATCACTTTAGTTTGCGGAGTAATTTTAACAGCGGCCCCTTGAGCCGTTCCTTTGGCGCGAGCGAAATTAATAGGGACTTTTTGAAAGTAGACCTGACTATTCAAACCTATCTGCAGATGCCAGGCAACATAACTATTGCCCGACGAATCAACGAAAATACACGGGCTGGCACCAAAACTAGAGATTTTTATTGCCGTTCCATTGTTCCTACGATAATAAATACCGTTATTAGCATAAACCTCATGAAGTATTCCATTTACAGTAACAGATGTACTTGTCTGCATACCGTCAACTTTCTCTGGTCCCGACTCTATGCTCCAAGTTGTTCCATAATTATCACTGGTTCGTATATATTGGTTATATCTGCGATCATAATAATAAGCTTTTGTAAACGCATAAGTATTGTTTGAACCTTCATCGTTTATATAAACATAAGCATAATATTGGCCTGCTGGGAGTGTCGCGGTGTAATAAGCGGCACTACCTGTTTCATCATTTCCCGTTTGCGTCATTGACCACATAACCACATCGTCGCTAGCCCTTTTAATAGCATGGGATTCCGATGGCGCCCATTCGTCAAATGCGGCGTTATGAGTTTCTACAACTTGAGGAAAATCAAGAGTAAAATATTCTTTGTCAACATAATACATATCACCATAAGGCCCGAAAGGATCACTCCCATGGTCCGAGTCAGACACATAAGCATTGGCAATCACCTGTTGACTATCATCAACCCCTCTAAGCCAAGACAAATACAACACTCCATTAAAAGTAATATATGGGGAGTCTCCTTGTCCGATGTATACATCGTCCTGCAGGCTAACCGCTCGGCTGACCGTTATCGCATTATTCCCAACAGCATCAACCGCCCCGATCTCAATCGAATAGCTCCCTTCATTTTCGTAGTCACCGCTGTTATTTGTTCCATCCCAGCTAACATAGTAGCCACCACTCCCGTTACTAGTAACCGTTAAATTCTTGACAACCGTTCCACCATATTTAACCACCGATGAAACATTACCAATCGCAAAACCACTGCTTGGGGCTGAATCGCTCGCGGTAAAATCAACCCGGGCGCTACCATCGACATAAGGATTAAAAGTAATTAGCGAGGTCTGGCTTAAATTAATAACCGGCGGAGTATTGTCTATTTTGATCGTTATCTTCGTTTCCGCGTAATTGCTGAATTGATCGGTCGCCGACAGCCTTATATCGTAATCCCCATCCACCCCAAGGGTATTCCAGGCAATTATCGTCCCGCTTACCGGGCAGGAATCAGTGGCAATCGTCGTCCAGGTGTTGGAGCCCATCGGGGCGTAATCGACTTTATAAGGGCCAGAATTGGCATCGGCCGCACTCCCAACTATGTTAATCGAGCCTTTAACCCACTGATTCGCGGTCGGTGACGAGATGTTCAAAGTCGGCGCCGTTTTATCAACCACTATCCGATAATACGCGTCATTGCCGCCGAAAGGTTTATACGCCCCGGACCCGGCTTTTCTGGAATCAAAAGCATTGCCGGCCGCGTCGGTCGCGGTGAAATAATAGTAATAATAACCATCCCCGGTTGGCTCCCACTCCTGATTAATAACCAGGTCCCCTGTTTGCGCGGGAGTAACCGTCGCGCCAAAGGTTTTGACTACACTGCCGCCGGAATTTACGATCTTTATCTGCCAATTGTTTAGGCCGGAAATTGTATCGACTCCCCCGTTGAAATCGGCCATAACCCCGAGCAAACTGGTTGCAGGACTATTGATAGTAACCGGTTGAGGCTGGACTACCGACTTAATAACCGGCGCGGCCGTATCCAAAACAATTTGGTCGGCAAAAACTGCAGTTGAATAATTTCCGGCATTATCCATCAATCTTACCCGGGCCGTCCTGGTCCCATCCACAGCGGGAAGGAGCCAAGCCTTGCCCAACGCCGAATAATCTTCCCAGGATGACCAGCTGGCGCCGTCGTTACTAAAGCTCATTTTAGTGACCCCGGAAGTTGGATCACTGGCAGAAGCAAACAGTTCAACGGTCGGCGAATTGGTAAATTGTGGATTCCCGCTGCCAATAACGACCCCTCCATCGGGAGGTAAAGTATCAACTTTGACATTTGCCGACTGGAGACAACTATTGCCGGCCTCATCATAGGCCAGAATCTTCAAGGTGTATTCTCCATCACTAAAACCGCTCCCGTTGGCGCTACCGACATAACCGGTCGCGCCGGCGCCATCCCAATCGATGAAGTAGTTGCCGTTTACCTGCCAGGCATCGGCTGTTAAAGTTTTTACCAGCGCACTCCCGCTATAAGCGCCGATCACAACTTTAACTTTGCCGGAATTATCCGCAACCTCGTAACTGCAAGTGGTAGTTTTAAAGCTCGAATTTGTCCCGCCCGGAGCAAAGTAATATGGAGCAGCCAAAACATTCTTAATCTCGGGCAAAGTGTTATCAATTGTGACCTGGCCGACCAGCAGTGGTTGTTTGTTCCCCGCATAGTCCTGAAGCTCAACCGCCAACCAGTAATTACCGTTTGACGCGTAGGCGCCGCCGTCAGCTTTTCCGTCCCAATCCTCCCAAGAGAGTGTCCTCGATTGGGCAACAGCGTCAGGGGTAATGGTCCGAATCAAGTTAGACATGGCGCTATCGCTATAGACCTTCACTGAATATTTACCGACCGGCTCGGTATTAACGGTCACCCCCATCGCCTCGATCCGCTCCGCCGCCTCAACCGCTGCCGGGACTAGCGAGAGATCAATCATGAAATAGAAACGAGCCCGTTTTTGGGTCAATTCGAGGCTGTTGCCGTTCGGCGAAATCGCCGGCGGGTCGGGATTGTTGGTCACCCCACTCGCCAGCTCAAGCTGTTCCGGCGCCCGAAGGGAGAGGACATTATTCTGGATCCAGACTGTGCCACCCCATTTCTTTAAAGTAAGATTGCCGGCTCTGTCCCGGCCTTCAACGATAAAAGCATACTTACCCGGAACGGCCCAGTCGCCGCTTTGGTTTTTTCCTTCCCATAAGACGGTCTGACTGCCGCTTTGCCAGAGATCGGCAACAAGGGTCTTGATCAAATTGTTATCGTTAAAATCTGCTTTAGTAGTCGTTTGACCGTCGGGAACCTTATAGACTTTAACCGTAACTTTAGAAGACTCGGGCAAGCTGTAATAGAAAGTCGTCGAACGCGGGCGGTCACTGCCGTCAGGGTTGGCATTGGTTGAGAAATTACTGGGGTTGGAAATATATTCGCCGGGTGTGTTCGGCAAAGCAATCGCCACCGTTGGGTTGATTAGATCGATCACGAAGCTCTCTGAAGATGAAGAAGTTTCCGCTGTTCCCTCGTTCAGGGCAAAATCCAAACCGGAAATTGAAATCGTCGCGTTGCCGTTGGCATCTGTGTTTGAAATAGTATATTTGTATTCATAAGTTTCGCCGGTCGGGGCCGGCAACCTACGACTAAACGTCGCGACTACCTCGTTCACTTTTACCTCGGGGTTGAACTTGAGCGTTTCAGCGACATCGAAGCTGATCGCAACTTCCGATCCTTCCCTGGCAAACTTGGTGAATTCCGGATTGCCGCCGATCTCGCTCCGGATGCTGCTAAAGATAGGCGCAACAGTATCAATAGTTAAATTGTTAATTGATTGAATGGTTGATTGGTTGCCGGCCAGATCGGTCGCTTCGATCGTTATTAACGCCGGGCCATCGTAGCCGGCAAGAGCGCTAAATTTCGCTTCACATTGGCCAGCTATTTGCCACTGGCCACTAGTCACTTGTAACTGGGGGGGGGCGCCGTTTTGCGTCACGTAAACCTTCGGCGCTTCTTTTAACGGCTCGCTGACATTAAACTTGACGCTCACCTGCCCGTTGACCAAAGGGGCGCTGGCTGGATTTGGCGAGACAGAAAGATCGCTGACCAACGGATTCGTCTTGTCGATCACAAAACTGGATGTCCTGACAATGGGGTTCATCGCCAGATCGCGCGCGGAGACCGAGACTTCAACCGTCCCCTCGAGATCATCACTCCCAATGACATAGCCGCACTCGTAACTGCCGCTCTCGGCTGAAGCAACACTCAAGGTTTTGACCGTTCCATCAACTAAAGTCAAACCAATCGTTGGCGACTCCGCTAACTGCTCGTCAAAGGCAAGACAGAGCCTAACACTAGCTCCCGACCTGGCATAAGCCGGGACAATCGTAAAATTGCTTGGCGCGGGACTCGAGTAATCAACCCCCAGCGGGATTGTCTGCGGCACGGCAGTTCCGCCCAGCGCGTCTTCGGCGCTGGCCCGCACGTAATACTGCCCGGCTGTAAGCGGTAAGCCGGAAGTTGTAAGCCCGTCATAATCATAGAGATAACTGCCCGCCGTCTTATTAAATATCTTGCTCCAGACCGCTCCAGCGGAAGAATTCAATACCTCTAGTTTGACCAGCGCTTCTCCGGTTATGTAGAAAGTCGAATAGTTGACCGTGTAATTCAAAACTACTTTGCTGTTGGCCTCGCTGTTATTGGGCGAAATGGCAGGGACATTGGCCGAGAGGCCGACCGTCGGTCGGGCCGCGATCATCAGCAGTCTGCCCCGCCCTTCAACCTGCGCGCCCAGCTTGTCCTGCGCGCGAACAACGTAATCGTAATAGCCGTCGGGCGCCAACTGGCCGGCATCGTTTTTACCGTCCCAATAAAACGAGTAAGCGCCGCTCCCCTGGGGCTCGCTGACAACCAGCGATTTGACGGTTGAACCGGTCGAATTCAGGATGTCGAGGCTGACCTGGCAATCCGGCACACCGCCGGCCAAACTATATGAAATCCTGGTGATATCTATCAAGCCGTCGCCATTGGGGGTAAAAGTCGCCGGGATTGCCTGACAGTTTGTCAGGCGAAGCGTATCGGGCCGGGTCGAGAAAATCTCGGTTTTGACGTCGGCGCTGTTCTTGGCACGATCACGCGCCGTGATCCCGATATATCTTTCCCCCTCGCCGCTGATCAAATAATTAATTTGATGATCGCCGTCGTTTTGCGCGCCCGTAACCAGCGCGGCCAAAAGCGCGCCGTTCTTGTCATAGACCGAAACTTCCACCGCTGATATTTCGGGGATCGAATAGATCAGCGAGACGAGATTGTTCTTATAATCGACCGCCAGCCCTTTGATCGTGATAGCTGGCGGGACATTGTCGACCAGGACAGTATTTGACGCCTCGGCGGTATTCGACCCGAGCTCGTTGATGTCCTCGGCCACGACTTTGAATTGATACGAGCTATCGGCAACCCGGTATTTGTTGGCCGCCGCCGTCGGTCCTTCATAACCAGAATCGAAATCGCCGCACCAGCGGGCGCTGTGCTCGCCTTTTGCCTGAACCTCATCGTTAACCAATGTCTTTAAGGCTTTGCCTTCTCGACCGATAATCAGCACTTTTATCTTGAGATTGTCCCGACCCAAATAGTATTTTATGTCGGTAAAGTTATTATTTGAATTGACCGGCGCGAAGGGATCGGGCTCGGCGAAAGCGTAGGGGATAAGGGTCGGTTCGCGATCGACCACTACCGTTTTGACCTCCGATGAAACCGCGTTGCCGACTCGATCTTCAGCATAAACGTAATAGGTATAGGCGCCGCCCAGCAGTTCATTCCGATTCCCCCGGCCATCCCAGGACCACTGCCCAACCGACGGAACCTGCGACTGAACGTCGCGGTTCCTATCTGTTGTTGGATAAGTAAACTTCTCCGTTTCCCCTTCAGTATTCTTAAAGAGACCGCCATCTTCGCGGTAAATCCCCAACTTGACTGCGACCGGCTCGCTGAATTTATACCAGAAACTAGCCGTATCCTTGACCCCATCGTCGTTGGGAGTGAACGGATTGGGATCGGCATTTAGGCCCAAAACCTTTGGCGGGGTCAGATCAATTATGGTCTTAACAATGATATTTTCAGAAATATTCCCCGCTTCATCGATCGCGTAGGTAGCCACAGAATATTCTCCGTCTATTAGGTTAGAAGGATTCGGGAGCTGGGAATAAAGGATCCAAAGACCAGTCGCGCTATCCCGGCGATAGAGTTCATAACCCTCTTTTGACCAGTTGACCTTGAGCTCTTTTCCAGCCAAAAGCGGCGCGTCAATATTGATCAGGTCGTTCGAATCGCTCTTAACGCCTAAGTATATCTTCCCTTTTTCATTCATCGTCAAAAGGTAATCGACACTGTCATATTTGCCGTCGCCGTTAGGCGAAAAGGCGTAGAGATTTGGAGCAATGCCAACCGTTGGCGGGACTGTGTCTTTTGTTACCATAACGTCGCCGCAAGTTAAGATCTCTGAATTTCCAAGAGGGTGAGCGGTCAGATAAATGTAGTTGGCTCCTTCCTGCAGCAGGGGAACATTTTCAATCCGGAAATTGCCTTTTTCGTCAGCCGTTATCCCCTCATCCACCACTCGACTCGCTTCGCTCGCTCGTGGCCCCCCTTCTCCCGCTTCAACGGGAGAAGGCCGAACAATCAGATTCAGGATCGAACCCGGTTCCGCCGTACCATAAATAGTGACGCTGTTTTTATTGGTAATATAACGGTCGGCCAGAACGATCGGCGCGGAAAGCTTGAATTTACCCGGCAAAAGAGTGTAGGTCGAAAAATGGTCAAGCGCGGCGTAGAAAACGTAATGCTTTTCGCCGTTATTTTCTTCGATCGTTTGTTGGTTATCGGAAACGATCTGCAGGTCTCCCGCTTCGGTCACTTGATGAATGTTCCAGAGAAGGTTTTTAGGCTCTCCTTCGCCGCTCCAGGCCCCCAGTTCTTTCAATTCGTCAAAGGTGTAAACAAAACGGAGGGTCGGCCGCAAGTCGACCCCTTCCAAAGAGCTAACCGTAAATTTCCAGGGAGAGGGCTTGATCTCAACAATCGGCCCGGAGGTCAGGATGATCGGCTTATTACGGATCTTGATCTCTTTCATGGTCACTGGAGTGACCGTCGCCAGCTGATCGCGGCCGCCAAAAGCATGGGGCGGGAATTTCAACTGGGCTCGCTTGTAGGTGCTCCAGGCGTCTCCCCCATCATCTTTTTTGATCAGCGTCCCGATCGAAACATTTTGGGTTGAAATGTAACTGCCGGAGCGGAGCATAACCGTGTATTCGCCGTTCAAGCGGGAGACGTTCCACCAGGCGAGGCGCCCGCCGGTCGGAGTTTCATCAAACGATTGGGTGATCGACTGCCAGCTCTTGCCGTCGTAATAAAGGATTTCGTATGGGCCGGGAGCAAAACCTTTAATTTCGACATAACGAGCTTCTGAAGCGTCAATTTTCAGCTTAAGAGAAAGGGCATCGTTCAAGCGCCCAGCACCAGTCGTAACATTTTCGAGAGCAACATCTTTATTGACCGCCCCGCTTTTGTCTTTAACAACGACTTCCCAGCGGTCGATCTCAAGATTGGGATTATCGACCGGGCTATCCTCATTGTCCGGTTCCCAGGGGTGTTTTTTCAGGAAAGTGAATCTTGCCGCTCCGACCGATTGGTAATCGTCTACAACCTGGTAAGCGGAAGAGAGTTTGATCGACCGCCTGGACCGGAAAGCATCGGGATTAAAGGTCAGCGCAGGGCTCTTTATAAAACCGCGGGTAGCAGCCAAATTGCCGTCATCTCCTGTCGTCCACGGAAAACCATTGATATCTTGGTCTTCGGCCTGAACTACCGCGCCGGGGGCCGAAGAAGAGAGCGAAAGCTTGATCCCCGGAGTATTGCTTGCAACCTGGAACAATTTATCGTAAACATAGCTGGGCAAAACCAGGATTTGATCGACATTGCGGCTAGTGACTGGGTTTTGAAGCGAGCTCCACTCCCCACGCCTTGAATTTTTATTATAATGAATTTGACCGACAGCAACAATACTATTGTTCAAGCTCAACCGTCGTTGGTTGACCTGGGTTTCATCGAGTTTCCACCATGTCCCCGTGATAGTCGGGCCGGTATAATTCTGGGGCTCGCCACCAAGTTCCTTGTCCAGCCTTTTTTGTTGAGCGGTCTGACTAGCCGTAAAAGTGGTATATTCGCTCTCCCGCCACGGCCAACTGAATTCAAAGGGCGATTGGGGATTGCCGTCACCATGATAGGCAAGATCGGAGTGCGCCCTGACAACAGTTGAACCGCTGGAATAATCAAGGCCGGCCCGACTGCCGTCCGCCTGCTGGGGATAAGTGATTGGGACAAATTCGTAATATTCGTCAGAGAGGTAGCTATCGTACCCGGCCGAAGAAGCTAAGGAATCTTTATACCCTAACAGATTGGCCTGCTCACTCATTAACTTTAACTTTTTACTTCGTTCGCTCCAGGATAAACCGGCTAGCTCGGTCTCAATTTCGCTTATCGGTTTATAAGGTACATCCGGCTTGGCGAGTGGGTCGTCAAAAAACAACTTTCCTGGGAAACCTAAACCACGATTGATGTCGGTTAAATACTCCGAAAAATCTTTTTGTTTCGCTTCATTCGCCCTGACAAACCCAAACCAAGGGACAAAACGGTTGGTCAGGCGGGAGTAGGCAATAGGAGCCTCAAGTTTAATGGTTAAATTTACCTGATAAGTGCCGTATGTTTTATCATATCGATTTCCGCCAGATACTAATGTTCCATAATGAGATTCTCCATTGCTTCCGCTATAGGCCGTGCTAAAGATGCCCTTGATAGTTGGCTTTTCTTGGCTCACTAAAATCCAATCGACGCTTTTATCTAGGACAAAGCCTGAATTTTTTGTGTAGACTTCAACCTGGACATCCACAGCATCGATCCCACAACCAAATTTATCTTTATTGTAATAATGATCGTTTTCATTTTGGGGCCACCAATTATAACTGTCAAAATTGAATGTATAATTTTTTACCTGATCCCCTACTTTAAAAACGGTCCCTACTCCAGCTCCACCGGGAAGATTATCAACGGCAATCCATTTTTCCTCAATCAATTCATGGGTTTCCCGGCGCCACTTCATAGGGTTCCAAAACTTGCCTAATGCCCAATTGTCTTCAGCCCCCAGATAATGATTCCAAGCATGAATTTTGAATTTAACTTTTATTTTTGTATCAACCTCATTAAATCCTCGATGCATAAGTCCGGCGAACGGCACATATGGATAAGCGGTCAGTTTTTGCTTCCCAAGAGCGGTCAGCGTGTAGGTCAGCTCTTTTACCGGATGGTAATTGCCATAGCCTTTGGCTTCAAAATAGAACGGCGATTCTCCGTCTGCTAAACGAATCTTTTTCAAGCCAAGGCCATCGTTATAATCGGTCTCATCACCGATCGGTTCGAGTTTAACCAAGGCTTCATTTCTGGCAAAAGAGACAACTTTAATCCCGCTAATCGTTTCGGTGCGGCTCCCGGACCCGTCTTTCGCGGCCGCGGTCAGAATAAGTTTATAAGTGCCGCCGGTCACAACCTGGGTCGAGTCGCTAGCGGGATAATTCCCGGTCCAAACCAGAGAAAGGGGGTTAGTCGGAAGCGTCCCTAGGACCTCTTTACCGACAGCCAGGCTGGCAACAAAATCGCCGTTCTCTTTTTGAACCTGCGCGGTTATAAGGGCGTCTTTGGAAACGTTATAGAAGACAGAAACCCGATCGGGAACGGAAAGAGAACTAAACTCTTTATTGGTCGCTTCTTTAACCTTCAATTCAAACGGCGTAGTCACATTAATTACCGCTTCGTCTGACGCGAGACCCTGTCCATCTACCCCTTCGGCAATTACTCTAACAATGTAGCTCCCGTTATCGACATACGCCCCTGTATCCAAGCGACCATCCCAATCGATCCCGGAAGGAGGTTGGACTGCCGTCGAGGGAAAGGTCTTCCCCATTTCAGTAAGGTTAACCAATCGCTGGCCGGTGACATCGATTACCAACGGCAGGTATGGCTGGGTTTGCCTGGTTATCCCAAGGTAAACATTATCGGCGTAGATTGAAGGGGAACTGGGATCTTCATCAAGCTTGGGGGTGATCATCAGCTGGCCGCCGTCAGCGGTGAAATCGAAGCCCCCTTCACCACCGGAAAGGATCTTATTCCAACTGATCATGCTCCCAACACTGGAAACAGAAGAGTTGCCGCCAGTTATGTTAACGGTCCCTCCCATCGCAATCAAATTACCGCTAAATTTATGGCTTGAACCATCGGCCGACCAGCGAATATGGTAGCCAGATTCGTCGCTCCAGATAAAATAACCAAGATCGGTCCCCGCCTTATAATCAGGTTTTCCGATAAAGGGGGCGCCAAGGATATTGGGGAAATATTTAAAATAAACAGGCTTTTCGTCCTGGCTTCTAATAATCTCCACATAAACATTGGCGGGTTTAACGCTATTTATAAAGCCGATCGGAAGTTTCACCGAATCGTCGGCTTTAAAGTCTACAGTAGAAGCCAACGGCTTGAGCTTAATATACGGGGAAGTCAGCGCTGACGTACCAAATGAACCATTATTAACCTTTATTAATCTGGTAACCGACAGAGAGTCTCCGTTTTCTTCATCAACTACAACCAGGATGGTATAGTCACCATTTTCCAACCCATTGGTATTGAGATAAGCCAGAGTGGCATCATTCTGCAAAGGTCGGAAAGAGATGTTTGAGGCGCCGCCGCCTCTATTGATCAAGGGAACTTCGATGGCGGAGGGAACAAGTTCGGAAGCCTGCGACAAGATCGTCGCGGCTTCCATTTTTGACTTATCGCTCCTGGATAAATAGACCCGGTACTGCTTGAACGGTTTATCGTTTGACCAATCGGGATCCATGGCGGTGCCGCGGATGGCGACCAGTCCGGAGATTTCGGCTCCATCCTCTACCGGGAAAGAGATGACCGGAGCGATCCCGTCTTTGACACAGGAAGAATACGCGGTCGAGGTATTGCCAACATCATCGGTCGCGGTAATTTGGAATTTATAAGCTCCTTTCGTCAGATCAGAAGCAGAATGCCAAACGATCTTATTTTCTTCTGTTAACGATGCCGGAGCCTCTTCATAGGCATCGGCCAGCAGGCCAGTACTGGTATTAAATATCTTAACTTTAACCCCTACCCCCTCCCCTTTATCTCCCAATCCATTCTCCCTCAAGCTATACGCCAGTGTCGTTTTATAGGCATTGGCGCCTATGTTAGTCAAAACATAGGGATTGGCGATCTGCCCAAAAATGGTTGGCGGAGTACGATCGATCCGGACCGCTTCAAGGGTACGGGGGGCGCTTTCGTTCCCAGCCTCGTCACGAGCGATCACTTCGACCCGATAAATCCCATCTTCAGGCCCAGGAGCGAAAGAATTGTTGTAAGGCCAGGAATAAGAAGCGCCAACCCTCACCCCTGTCCCCTCTCCCAGAGGGAGAGGGGTAGAAGCCTGGGTTAAATACGCTGTCGTCTTCTTATTCGATAGATTATTGAGCTTAATTATGACCATCGCTTTTTCGCTAACTTCGGCGTTCAGTTTTAATTCGTTGATATTTGAGGTCATCGGGTTTGGGGTCAAAGCGACTAACCCAACCTTTGGCGGCGTGGCGTCAACAATCAACGGGGTTTCGGCAACGGCAGAATTCCCCGCCAGGTCGAAAACTTTAACCTTAACTTTGTAGGCGCCGTCACCCACCACTCGACTCGCTTCGCTCGCTCGTGGTCCCCCCTCTCCACTGTCGTGGAGAGGGCCGTATTTCCCATCCCAGGTAAAATAGTTTTCGCCTTTGGAGAGAGAATCGGCGGTGGCAATGGTGGTTACCAGGTTATCGTTCTTGTCGTAGAGGTCACAGCGGACGGAGCGGAGATTGGGCGAGACTTCGTCGGAGGCGGTATAGCGAATCGTTGCCGGGGCTCTGGGAGAATATGATGGGAGAGGCTCAATCGCAACACTGGGAGCCCTTGTGTCAACGTAAAACGACCAGGCGGCTTGCGCCACACCAACGTTACTCTCGGCCACTACCATCACCTGATGTTCCCCATCACTTAACGGCTGGGACGGTTTAAGGCTCACTTTTGTCTTAGGATGATAAGTTTCCATCGTCCTCTCTACTTCAAATGGCACATCTGCCCCATCCAATAAAGTCTTTTTGATATTAATAGATTCCGCCTCAAAACTCCCGCTATATTCCGACTTGTTAAACTCAACCGAGATCTCGGGGTTAACAGTAGAAACGTAAAATTCAGGAAGAGGCTTAAATTGACTTGGTTGCATTGGAATGGTGTTAAGGACAATCTTGAGTTGCTGATTTGTTTTTAATCCCGTCCAAGTTTCAGCTTTGAAAGCAATAATATTTTGTCCTTCTGCCAGCTTTAAGTCTTTGACCGTAAAGTTTCCCCACTCATCGACATTGGCAATCGGCTTCCAAGCGGCAAAATTCTCGGAGTATTCGAAGTATTTCATCTTCTTTGGTAAAAATGTTTTTGCCACCCCTTTGATCGCCGATGGCGCTTTTTTCACCGTTACCGCCGAAACCCAGCGGGCTTGCCCATCAATTGCGATCGGAAAATAAAAACCCCTCTTTGGATCGCCATCAGTAAATGCCTCAATCGTTACCGACTGATATACTCCAGTTGGTTTTCCTTCGAGGTCCAAGTCGGTAAAAAAATCGAAAGCCTGTTCCGGAGCAGTATAGCCAGCGGTTGAGCTACTAACAACACTGGCCGACAAACCCGACTTAATTGTTGACGTCTTAAATCCACCGCCAACGGCAACATAATCGTCGAGGGCATTATCAATTAAATGTTGTTGATATGCTTCTTTAACTACTAAACCATGGGCTGACAGTAAATCATCTTTTCTATCAAGAAACATATAAACCGACCCGCCTGCAAATACTAAAGCACATCCCCAATTAATCATCGGATGAATTGTTGGTGGAGCATATATGCAGGCCAAAGAGCTTGCCAAGCCCATCGCTATAAATGAATCTTCAACAATTCCATTCAAATCATCGCCAAAACTACAGTTCTGCGGGGATCTAAAATCCACATTTGCTGCGCTCAATATCGATAACCCTTCCCCTTGCTGACTACTTCTTGGGGCATAAATATCCCCATTTTCATTGACTACTGCGCCGAGAAGCTCACTTAAATATAACGCCATTATTTTTGAACCAGCAGGCAAGCCATTGAAATATTTATCTGAAAACATTGTTTGCACTGTTGAAAAACCAAAGGCCGTTCGGTTTATTGGTAAATCGCCGGACGGAGTCGGGACACCATCCGCACTAATAAACCGTACCTTAATATGCTCGCCCCCTTTTACAAATGGCCTTGAATTCAAATTATTCATGAATTCTCCATTAATAGTTACATCCTGAACCCCTGGTTGATCAGGCCACCAGCCTAAGTATTTTCTTGTCCCCAAATTATCTACTATAGTACGGCCAACAGTAGTCAACAACGCTGAATACACACAATAAAACCCGATGTCTTTTCGATTGTTTTGGAATGCCAAGTATCCAGCTCCCATCAACTCAGCATAAGCAACATACACCTCTCCATTTTGATAAAACTCAATAAGTTTTTTAAGCGAAAGGGCCCCATTACTCCCTAAATGTTGAGAACAAAGCGTAATCAGCTCCTCCACATCCCCTTGGTAATAATCCGATGATAGATAAGTACGACTCGCGAGACCCCCAAGACTATGAGACACCAAAATATATTTATGCGGGATTTCTGCTTCTGTTGGCGGCCTGCCTGTCGGATTATTAATATTTTTCTTTTTATCACTAAACCAAGCAATAAAATCCTCTCGCGC
>JBAZUB010000007.1 GCA_041661625.1 Patescibacteria group bacterium
GCGTTTGATGGTTGTAGAAATATCAACAATTGGTCCTCCAAAACTCGAACCAATACAATAACCGATCATATCTTTGAATTCCCAACCCTCTGTCCATACTCTGGTCATGTCAACCTCCTAAAACGCCGTCCATTTATACCCATCCCAATATGCGGCACAATCAGCAGCCACATTGGGAGAGAGGACACCATTATAATTTAATAACTTAAATCTTCCCACCGCATATACTTCGCCACGCGTTCCGATGTGCATGTCTTTCACAGTCCCGTCCACTGTATCGTTTGGCACGGCGGCAGGCTCATAGTTGTTCCATATTCCGCCGTTCAGGTAATTCCACGCACCGTCAATGCGTCCTGCCACTCCGCTGAATATCTTCGTGTCGCTGAAGTCGAACTGCGCGCTCTGCTGGTTATCCTCAACAAACATGGGGGAAGTAGCCATCAGGCGCAATGGGAAATCCATCACCCACTGGTTGCGGATATCCCAATCTCCCTCCAACCCGCCATCGTAATAGACTTTGGCATAAACTGGAATACTGCCATCCTGGTACTCTATCCAGAATGGCTGATTTCCACCAACGCCATCCGGCTTGATAATATCTATCAACATCTGGCGCAGGTCGTGTAATCGTCTGAGAGATAAATCCCTATCACACGGGCGCGAAAAGTCCCTGTTCTTGACGTGGAAAATGATGGACAACAAGCGTTCATTCTTCTTGATGTTGTCCAGAAATCCGCCCGGCATCCATGCGTTCTGCTGACGGTTATTGACAATCTCATCCATTCCAAAACCCGTTGTCATAGTTGCGTACAGGTTTTCAAGTTCCTGTTCAATCCCAATTACATTCTTCCATTGTCCGCCCTCACGCGTATACGCTTCTCTTAGAGACTTTCCGGGATCGATACCATCCCATCGACATCCGTCCCGCGAACCGTCACAGTAAGAAGTCGCATAAGGTTTGATCTCCATCTGCGCCCCGTCCACATAGAACGTCCTCGTTTTGGCTGTATTTTCGTAGGTTTCCACATACAGGCGCACGTCATTCCCGCCCTCTATCCTGCCCGATACAGATATGCGCGTCCAGCGTTCATCCCGAAGTTGTGCAGAATTTGAACTCCATTCCTTGCCGCTTCCACTATCCGTCAGGCGGATACGCACAAAGCCAGCACCGCGTACATAAGCACTTATGGTGACGATATCATATGTTCCAGAAAGATAATTGACCCGATAATATGCACCTTCGGAGATGACAGAACCGGAGGTGACAACCTTAAGGGATGCAATCCCGAAACGGGCGTAGTCAAGAACACGCGTGATGACCGAACCGGATGCGTTCCATCCGTTTGTGTTGTATCTGAGCGCGGGGTTCTCGATGAAGTTTACGGTCGCCTCGGGAACCAGTATCTTGAGGCTGGCAGGCATTAGAAGGTTTCTCCCGCCTGTGTACTATCTGCCGACCAGTGGGTAGGCGTGTAAGACAGGTACATGATGGCACTCACGTCATTGTACATAAAAGCGGCGATTTTGTTCTCTCCGGGGATGAGCGTGAAGGCATGAATATCACCACCTGGCACAATCGAATAATACAGATCACCGCGTACTGTGGAATAGAACCTTCCCGTTCCAAAGTCAATGAATACTTCCTCGTCCACCAGAATATCCAGGTTGAACCAGACTTTCTTTTTTGTGGTCTGGTTCTCGATGTAGCGTAATTTAGCCTGCCCTTTTATGTAGATGATGGGTCGCACTTCGGCTGTTCCATCGTTATTAACGTAGGTGATGCCGGAAAAGAAAGACGACAGGCTGGTTGTGTTGAAATAAGAACCGCCTACGATAATGTCATCACCGTTGTATTTGACGGCTATCGGACTTGGTGTTCCACCCGAAGTGAGCAACAGGTCTATACTTGCCCAGGTTGAACCATTCCATAATGTGATCCTTTTCATGGTGATACCGCTGGCTTCGGTGAATTCACCTACCACTACAACGTTTCCGTCTTTCGATATATCCATAGAGAGTGCAATGCCACCCGTCAATCCATTGCCGAGTTGCTCCCACATTGACCCATTCCATTTTCCGATGTACTTCATGGCTGCGATACCGGACAGGGTAAAATCTCCACAGGCATACACGTAATTGGATGGAGAGATGACCACCTCGCGTACTGTTCCATTGAAACCGCTTCCCATAGCGGAGAATGTGTCTGAAGATACTGTGTATTTGGCTACTCTCAACATGGCATTACCAGCCAATGAGTATTGGTCTGTGAATATCCCGCCAACGTAAACCGTTGTTCCGTCCAGAGAAATTGCCATTGAGTACACTTCATCGTTCAAACCTGTGTATGCGCCCATCTTGTGCCACATACTTCCATCCCAGCGCGCAATGTGGTAGGATGTCACGCCTCCGGCACTATGGAATTTTCCGGCGGCATACACATTTCCGTTGGGGGCAACCTGTACGTGCAGACCATCATCGTTCAAACCCGTACCAAGCGCGCTCCAGGTCGCACCGTTCCACCTGGCGATATTGACTGCCGCAACTCCACCGATATTTGTAAATCTTCCGGTCACGTACACATCGCCGTTGGGCGCAATCGCCATATCGTTTATTATCGTAAGCGCATCGGCTGGCAATATGGCAGATACAAGGTTGTACCACTGCGTACCGTTATAGTAGGCAGCATTGAAACACGGAAGCATCGGATCAATCGCTCCGGCACTATAGTTCACCGTGCTTATCTTTCCACAAATATATATCTCACCCTTCTTGCCTATCTCGATGTCACTGATCGAACCGTCTGTGGCTGTTCCGAAAGTTCCAGAGTTCATGCCGTTCCATTCTCCGTCAATGCGCCCTGTAATACCATTGAACCGCGCCGTATCTTTGAAATCAATTTGAGCAATGTCCTGGTCATCCTCATAGAACATCGGGGAGGTTGCCAACAATCTCAATTGAAAGTCCATTGCCCATTGATTGCGGATGTCCCATTCCCCTTCCAATCCGCCGTCATAATATACCTGGGCATAGACAGGAATATCTCCGTCTTTATATTCTATCCAGAATGGCTCGTTGCCTCCGGTTGCATCTGGTTTGATGATGTCAATCAACATCTGCCGCAGTTCGTGCAGTTTTGATAGAGATAATGCTTGTTTGCAGGTACGCGCCACGGATTTGTGCTTGACGTGGAATTGGAGGGTTATCGGTCTCTCCTGTATCTTGACGTTATCCAGAAACCCGCCTGGCGACATGGCATACGACTGTCTGTTGTTCTGGATGGGGGCAACACCCAGACCGGATACGACCGTCATATAAACATCTTCTTGCTCGCGATATGCACCGGACACCATCACCCAGCGTCCGCCCTCGCGCGTGTATGGGCTTCTATAGGATGTGCTTTCGTCATACAACCCGTTCCATCGGCAGCCTGGGCGTGTTCCATCACAATAGGTTGTGACGTATGGCTTGAGTTCCATCTGTACCGCATCCACGTAGAACGTAATAGCCTGTGTATTCACGCCATAAGATTCAATATATACCCTTACGTCGTTGCTGTCCGAACAACGACCGGAGATAAAGATGCGTTGCCAGCGGTCGGTTTCCAGAACAGTTTCTTTGGACGACCATTCTTTTGCAGATACATCATCCGCCAGCCGAATGCGGATATGTCCCGTCCCGCGCACGTAAGCACTCACCGTGACGGTGCTGCTGACAGAACCCAAAGTATTGACGCGATAATAAACGCCTGCCCGGATTGCTGAATTTGTGACAACCTTAAGGGATGCAATCCCAAAACGGGCATAATCCAGGACGCGCGTAATGGTCGCGTTGTCCGCGATCCAATCAGTTATATCAAAACGAAAGGATGGGTTCTTGATGTAGTTTGTGGTCGCTTCTGGAACAAGAATACTCAGGTCTGCCATGTATCACCTACACCCAGAACTGGGAATTTTCGTAGTCAAAAGAGACGCGTTTGCCAGCCTGAGAGTTATTGAAGTTGTTGGTCACGTTGGTCGTTTTTGACATACTCATCCCCTTGACCATATAAGGCATCAGCGAAGACGGGTTTGCCCTATATATAGGGACAACCGTGCGCGTGCCATTGCTTGTAGGTTGAGGCAAAATACTTCCACTGTTTATTTTTGTCAGGGCGGCATTAATAAGCACCTGTATCATGTCAATGACAAATTTTGAATTGCTCAATAAAGTTGATTCGGCTGCATTGTTGGTCTCTACAACTCTGGCAATGAATATATCGGTCGAAGATTTTGCTCTCTCGTTATTTAATCTCTGTATCTCCTGCACACTCGAAACGAAAAATGCGCTTTTATTCTTCAAATCCTCGGTGGCGTAGGTATTCAGTTTGGTAATATCGTCTTTGACCCTTTCGTAAACGGTCGGGGTTGTGGCTATCATGGCTACAAGTCGTGCCAGTTCTTCTTTACCAGTATCGTAGAACTCGCTGGCATTCTTCAAGTCCTCTGTGGCATAACCACGGATCATATCCTTTAGTTCTGTTCCCAGGTTTCCGATCATTCCTAAAAGACCAGAACCAGTACCTCCCAATGCTCCGCCGATGGCACTGCCTACCGAATCTGCCAGACAGGATGCTACGCCGCCTTTGGCACATGGGTCTGTGCCGGTGGTTGTATCCAGTTTACTGCGCATCACCTCGCCAACCGGACTTAAGTAATTCTTTGTGGCGGATGACGAAACCCCGAAACCAGTTCCCGCCTTACCAGACAATCCATTTGCAATTGCGCTGGCCGTAGAAGTGGTTACTTTAGCGACCAATCCAGCACCTTTCGCCATGCCTTTTGAAAGTCCTGCCATGATGTTGATGCCGGATTCTTCCATAAGTTTAGATGGGGATTTCATCTGGAAAAATGAATTCCACAGGCTCATGGCTGTTTTGGCAATCCATATAACTACACCGAATAAACCGAGCGAACCAATCATAAGTCCGGTTTTGATACCTTCCATCATGCGAGAACCAAGTGTACTCCAGTCAAAATCGTTGAAATATCCTTTTATGTTTTCAACAAGGTTTCTGCCTACGTTGGACATATATAATCCCCACGCGCCCCATGCAATTGCAGCAGCCGCGATTGCCGCAACAACCCACGCAATTGGACCTAACAACCCCGTGATGGTAATTCCAATAAATTTTAATACTTCTCCAAAACCCTTGAAAGCCGCTTGTTTCAAAGCAATTGCGCCCAACCATCCAACAAAGACCATGAGTGCGCCAATTATTAGTCTTATCACTATGAGCGCGCCCTGCCATACCAGCCACGTAACCCCAATTGTTTTCAGGACGCTGAGTATCGTTCCTTTGTTCTCGCTGAACCACTTGCCAAATCTATCAAGCGCAGGTAGGAGTTTATTCGTTATCCACGGTATCACTTCTGTCTTGATCGAGTACGCCAACTGACCCATGAAGTCAATGGCACTACTGATCCAGTTGACGATATTACCTTCGTTGCGTTCCAACCAACCCGCCATGTTCTGAAGCATTTTAATGATACCGTCGGCGATACTATTCACTCCCGGAAGCAACGCAAATAGTTTATCTATGATCCTAACAAGGGAATTTCCTATTCTTTCAAAGGATTTGGCAAATTCCGGTTTGATAGTCTTGCCTTTATAAAAACCCAGGAGAATAGAAGATAGTTTTTCGCCCAACTTACTCATAATTGGACTGGATACCATCGCGCTCAGTCTGCTGACGAATATATCTTTGACGTTATCCATCGCTCCGGTGAACGATTTTGCCATGTCCTCGGTTGCACTTTCAAAATCTTCGCCAACAAATTGACCGAATGCCTGAACAAACCATTGCGGATCAGTCGTACCTGCCTTGCGCATTTTATTCAATTCGTCGGTGGTCATGCCCATACTTTCAGCGATTATCCCCAATATTTTATTAACAGGCACAAGCGAACCGCGCGCAAGGTCACGCAGTTCTGTTCCGGTTATCTTTCCCTGCTGCACCATTTGTCCCAGGTTGGTGACGATACGTTCGACTTGCATACCAGTCAAACCCATACCGCTGACAAAATTCAATATATCTTCTGTTAATCCCCTCGCTTCCATATCCACGAAACCGTAGGAACGCGCCAGTGAATAGGCGTTGGCAATGTCTTTGGCGTCGTAGATGGTTAATCCGGCCAGGTCTAACGTCCACCCTATTTGTTCTTTGGTAAGGCGGATGGTTTCTGCCATGATCTTGTTGGCTTCCATCCCTGAATCTTTCAAGGCGTTCATGTTGAAACGATTAAGACGGATCTCAAGACGTTGGAACGCGTCACCGCCCTCAATAACGGCTCTACCCAATTCCCCAAGAACGTCAATGACCTTGCGAATTGCATCCCTGACCAATACGCCAAACGCAATAACCAATATCCTCTGGATAGTATTGTGTGCAAAATCCCGTATAGTATTCCCCAGCGACTTGAAGGCGCGTTCCAGCAGACCGGCTTTAGGCTTCATGGCGGCTAATACGTTGTTAGCCTGCCCCATCTTATTCTTGAAAGACGCCAGTCCTTCTACAACTAATGCTACGCCAGCTTTCGGTAACGCGGTTGCCATTTATCTACGTCCTTTTGCGCTTTTCTTCTCACTCTCGTTTATTTCGGCTTCAGATTGCAGGTTATTAATAGCCCGCTTGGTGCGGGATACCGCCACTATCATAACCCGTTCCATGTAAGGCAGTTCATCCCATTCCGTCAGGCTCATGTGATTCTCTATCCTTATGTCCTGTTCTTCAAAAACGGGTATCATCCCGTTCCCAAGAGAGCGCAGGTGTATTCCCGCGCTTATTTCGCGTTCAAGTTCTATTTCCGTGACGTTGCGGAAGGAATTATCCTGATTAACTACCGCTCCCAGGAAACTGCTCGGCGGATTTTACGTCTACCTCCGCTATTCCCGAAAGTCTACCCACCGCATCTTGTATCACAGACAGGTCGCTTTCGTCAGGAGCAGCCACGAATTTAACCCAGGTCAGATAACGCCAATCTTCGTTGTCGGGATGTACCGGCATATCCAGCACGCGATACTTATTCAACCACTTATCCTCGCTCGGTTTGGACAATCCCTTCGGGACGCTGACCAGTTCTGTGCCAAGCAGGATCAGGGCGTTCAAGACCTGCGAGTTACTTTCTATCTCCCACGCCTTGACGCGTTCGATGTAGTCCGGGTCATCCGGGTTTTCCATCTCGCGCCCCATCGCTTCCATGAAGAACGTGGGTGGTTTCGGGCGCACATATCTTGCCATTACGTTTATCAAAACCAACGGATTGGCTTTCATAGCGCGCAGGACTACGCCACTTGAAAGAGTGAATTCGTCCTGCGCGCCTTTCTTTACATCCGCTATGGCACGGATGGTCTTTTGTTCGTTCTTATCTGTACTCATGCTTCCTCGCTTCCTTTCTTACTGAACTTAAGCAGCCATCTTCAGGATGATTCCGGCTGTACCGTTACTTGCCAAGCCCGCGGCATAAGCGGTGTTGGAGTATTTCGAGCAGCCAGTCAGGTCACGCAGGTAGGTATTGGCTATTGCGGTGGCTTTCTTTCCCTGTGGCATTACATCCCATTCGTTTCCGGCGGTGATGGTGCGCAGGACGTATCCCTGAGAACCGGAGGTGACGATCATATACCCTTCGGCTTCTGAAACGAATACGATTTTATAGATGCGCACATAAGTGGATGAGGGTAATCCAACCTGTGACCAGGTGTAGCCCTTGTTGGTAGTGAGCCAGAGTTTACCGTTTCCGCCAGCACCTTCACCAATCAGCCATGCGTCTGCATCCCACATCCAGCAAGCACCCAGGTTCACACCAACCGCAGGACCAGTCACGGTCTGCCAGGTTTCTCCGCCGTTGGTTGTGTAAACAACCGCATTGGAGTTACCAACAGTCAGGACATTATCGGAGTCGTGGGCATGGATGGCATTCAGGTTTTGGACAGTGGCGACACCGGCATCCTGTACTTCGGCTTCGACCTTGTGATTCTTGACGAAGTAGATGTATCCGCCATTGGCAGCGATCCAGTTATGGCGCGCATCGGATGATGTGATGGCGTTGGGGGTCTTGGCGGCTACGAAGCCAGTGATGGTTTCAGACCAGGTGTTCACGCCAGAATACAGATCCTCGATTCCGGTGTAGTGCATGGAATTGGAGGTTGCAGATACATAAACGATGTCCCCGCCAATGACTACGCCATCTGACACGA
This sequence comes from Patescibacteria group bacterium, assembly GCA_041661625.1. Taxonomy (NCBI): domain Bacteria; species Patescibacteria group bacterium. The sequence continues at coordinate 8,233 of JBAZUB010000007.1, forward strand.
CTTCGTTGGAGAACAGGGTTGTAATGGTCTGGGATGACCAGGTGTCTCCACCGTCACTTGAATACAAGAGAACGGGTTGTGTACCAGGGGTGGCAGATGCACCGGCCATTGTAGCCAGAACGCGGTCACAGGGGTTCGGGCAATCTTCGCAAGAATCTCCCTGATAAACGTCCACCGTGTAGATTTCGCGGACGGTGGAGGCCGACCCGCTTTGTTCCTGATTCATTTTCAAGAACTCCCAGTAATCTTCGGAGGACATATCCACAGAACCGTTGGTGGGCGAGTTCTCATCCTTGCCGAGCGCACCGAAGTTCTCAAACGAATGGGAACTTACGCGCCCGTCTGGGAAGTAAACCCACTTTTCTCCGCCTTCGGAGAAGTCCTGCGGATTTCCGCAGCGACCTGAAAGGGCGAAAATGTCTATTCGACATTTGCGGTTCTTCCAGTCCAGAAGGGTATCCTTGCCGACTGCGTAACGTCCGGCAATCGAAAAGGTGGCGCGTTCCTCGCTCCCAGATACAACCCCGACCTGGACATCCCTGCCAAAGTTGTTCGGGTCAGGTGCGGTAATTTTGGTGTCTTCGCCGATGGTGTGGGATGGATCACCAAATTTTCCCATCGTCAGCATTTCCGGTGAGCGTGAAGGGTGAACCCCGCCTTCAACGTACCACACACGCTGGTTCAAACCAGTCAAAGCAGTTATTTCGGTCATTGCGTACCTCCGTCTTGTTGTTCATATCTAAAGTATGCCTCGTTCAGGCGTTGTGCGTCTATCAATAACGCTTCCTGCAATGCACCTTGAAGATTTTGGGGCTTGCAGGCATCCTTGTAATTTAATATACCACGCGCATGTAATATGTTGTGTAGGCTGGTTGCAAATGGTTCCGGCAACCCAAGCGCATCTACAACGCCTTCGTGCGGCCCAATGATAATGACCAAGCCACTTTCGCTTTTCAAGGCATCGTATTTGCGCCCTTTCTCGTCAATGTGAATGATTTTTTCCATACCTGTATTATACGTCATTTTTTGACAATATGCACATCAGAAATATTACATTCGTCACTTGCAGGGCGCAGGCATTGGTTATAGAATGGAATAAAGGAGATTATTATGAAATGTGAATATTGCGGAACAGAATTTGAAAAAAATAATTGTTATTGTCCTGGATGTAAAAGAGCAAGTTCTCATATGTATAGGTGGCACAACGATGACAGTTATCCTTACCACCCAGATTACTGCAAGAAGTGTGGGAAGAAAACTGTTCTGAAAAAAGAATTATTGAACGAGTTTAGTGAAGATTCTGGTAAACACGAAATTCGTAAAACGTGGTTTTGCCCGGATTATACTGGGCGGTTTAGTGGTCACACTCATAAATCTTACGAAAGTAACTATTTTGGAGAATAAATATGAAATGCCCGTATTGCGGAACTTACACACAAGAAGATGAAATAAACTGCCCAAAATGTGGCGGTACGTTTGACCAGATGGATGTAACACACGCGTCCGAATATTGTTACGAAAAACCAGAGATCATTAATGAAACAAGTAACTCCGATGAACTTAAGGTAAATCCGCGTCTTATTAGTTCTAATAGAATTGATGAAATGTTTACAAAAGGGGCTTATATCGTGATGGCATTACTGGTACTATTCGCCTGTTCAACTATCGTGGAAGCCATTATCTTCATTCCATTTTCAAGTTGGATAAGATAATATTTGCCATGAGACTCCCGCTTCGACACTCAAGATTATGCCATGTACAGGCTGTGCATCTGAACTCTTATAGCTCCACTTTGGCATAGTTTTATTTTATATAGCGTCTTTAAACTAGCAAATATTATTATTTAATAATCCTCACGCCGTTCTGGTTGATGCGCTTCCAGGCGTACAATGCGCCGAATGTGCTTCCGAGACGATTAGCCAGTTGTTCAGGTGTGACATTGATACTCATTCCAGTTCCGTCGCTGTACTTGTTTGCCATTACGTCAATGCGCCATTTGTCAATGAATTGCTGAACATTGCTGCAACCGCATACGGGTCGGTCAAGTTTGGAGGCGGCGAAGAATGCAACCGCGTACTTCCAGTATGGCGACATCCTGACATTATACCTGTCAATCTGCTTGTCCTGATAGCCAGAGTAGTACCAGAAGCGCACCTGGTCTGGCTCACGGCATTCTGTCCATTCGCCAGTCGTGAAGGCTTCCGTATCTGCATCCCACGAAGCGGGTGCAGGTACAGCGAAACCGAGGCGTGGATCCCGAAGGTGGAAGCAACCGGCAGCAGTTCCAAGTGTACATGCGGCGCAGGTGGAGCAGCAATTCAGGTCTGTGTTGTTCTCCCACATGAACTGAACTTGTGTGGCAGGGTCATTATAGACACGGTACACATCCACGGTGGTTTCGTAACTACCTGCCACGTCTCCGTCTACGGCGTCGGCATCGAGAACGTCCAGAGTATCTTTGTCTACGATCTGCCACGACTTGAAGGTAATGGTGGCTATTCCAACGCTGATTACTACATCTATCGGGCGTATCTCCCATGCGTCTGCTCCCGACTTGCCAACATAATAAAGGTGAATTTCGTTGGTGTCTGTGACGGTTGTGGCAACGGTTACGGTACAAAGTTCAGAATATCCATCTCCGTTCGGGTCAGAACGCACTACAGCAGAACCTAATTCAACGGCAGTCTTGGCTCGAACACCGCCGCTGATGATATGTCCCTTGCTGAGTTCCACCGACTTGAACATGCCGCGCGGGTTCGTGCCTGCTATGTTATAAGAACCCGGCACAAGTGGACGCGGATATTCTAGTCTTTCTTCGATAGTCCAGTCAGGCACAAGATTGTACCCGACCTCTTTGCTTATCTCCTGTTCGGCTTCCTGAATAGCCATAGCCAGGTCATCACGTCCAACGCGGTCGCTATGCTGCCATGAATATTGAAACCAGACCGATCCACAGGCGTTATTGTTGAATTTGGTGCTGGACAGACCGTTAAAGTGGAGGGGGTTAAGCCCGACCAATGCTGCCCATTCTTCCAAAGATAACCATGTCTTGATCTCAGAGACCGCCATATTTCTCCTGAACACCCTCGGCTTTCCTGAGGGTTCTTGCAAAGTGGTAGTGGTAGCCCGCGCTTTCCGGTGACTTCTTTGCCAGTTTTATCAGCGCAGTGTCCAGCGACCATGTTGTGTATAAGACCCTTACCCATGTATCACATTTGGTACAGTTGAAACCCAGTTCGGTGACTATCTTATTGACAGGCTTGCCGTCCAGGTTCTCCATGTCCACCATGTTTTCTTCGTTGCAGGCTGGACACGGGAAGGGTAACTCGCTCATGGTTATATTATACGTCATTTTCTTACAATCTGCACATGGAGATATGACATTCGTCACTATGATTTCTGTGTAGGTTGGGCTTATAATAACAGTAAAGGAGAAATAAAATGAAAAATACAGATGATGTTGTGTTTAGTGTGCTTTTGTTTGTTATAGGCCTTACGCTTTTTGTAAGCCTTGTGCTTTTAGCATTTGCAGCCTTTCGAGAAGCTTCTGGTTGCTTTTAGACGCGTAAAGGAGATTGTTATGAATTGTGAATATTGTGGAACTTCTATTGAAAACAATTCGAATTCCTGTAAAAAATGTGGTGCGCCTATTTATATAAAGTTAAAACCATCACAATTTGTATCGGGAATATCCAGAGACGAATTAAATTTGTCCGGTTTGGATTACTACAGCAAATACAGGATATTAAAAACACCACGTGGATATATGGCGCAAAAACCATATTTATTTGGTTGGAAGAATGCTTTTCAGAGACTATCTGAAGAACCCGTCTATTTTGATAGTGCTGAAGAAGCGGAACAGAAACTCATAGAATGCGGTGCATTCGAAGATCAAGTAACAAAAGTTGTCAAGGAATTTTAGCGAAAGGATTATGAGATGAAAGAAAAGATTTTCGGAATATTTTTGCTGGCAGTTTTGTTTATCGCAACTTCTGGACTAGTCGTAGATTGGCCGGAACAACCCGACCCAATTAACATGGTTACAGAAACCCGCACTTATCCAGCAGGGACAATTGTTTCGGTAAGTTATTACAATTCAGATTGGAGCGAGGGCGCACAAAGAACCATAATTAATACCGAGACGTTTTCCATCGTAATATGTGGTATTCACACATTGCCAATAGGAGCGAGGTTGGAATTTGTCGAGACGGTTGATGCAGACGGCAATCAAACAACCCAACTGCGTATAATTGGCGAAGATACGTTGTGGGAAGTTGTCAAGTAATTATAAACGAGGAAGCGAATTGTGAAATGCGTAAAATGTGAACTGGGGCGTATTTTAACCCTTGAACAAAAAGAGGAAATTCGTTTGATTTGTATGTCTGGCGCGTCTTTTGTTCTAGAGTTTTCTCCGGATTCGACAGATAAGTACCCAATATGCACCTGTTGTGGCGGAAATTGGGGTGAATGCCCTAATTGTGGACGGAATTGCAATCAAATGTGCCTGCTCTCCGAGTGGGACGAGAATAAACCGCGCGACTGCGAGAATTGTTCTGGTAGAATTATTAAGAAGGGTGAAACTTTATCGCCACCGCAGACAGAGCAAACGGAAGCGCAAGGTACAGTGAGTAAGGCACGAAGTACATAAGCGTCCAGAATAATCCCACCCAGATCGAGCAACACCACACACACGACAGGATGCCAGCGAGGAACGTATCAGGAACCATCGCCACGTTGTCATCCATGTCGTGTGTTATTCCCACTATATTTCGTAACTTTATAAACATACGGAACGGACCTGGCTCATCCACCAGCAACGATGAGATGCGCCAGGTCGCCAATGCGTACACGATGAACTCAACCAGGGACAATTTCTTTTATCTCCTTGCCAACGAACGCGGCGGGATTGTTATCATCCAACGATTTATCATCATGGATGACGCGATACATAGGCTCTCCGCTCCTGTCCGAGAATGATAGCAACCTATCCACATCACCACGAAATACAGCGCGTACTGAGTGGTGCGGATTATTGCCAAATCGGAACAGGATGTCAGGTCTCACAACTGAGCGGATGGTGAATGGTTCTGCCACGGGTCCAACGTACTGGATCATAACCATTGCGGTATCATCCGCTTCGGGCGGTGCTTCGGCCAATCTACCGAAATTTCCAGACGAACTCATTGTGCCGGCAGGTTTTGAACTGCTTTTCTTCTTTGCGCCACATCCACAACTCATTTCTTTACCTTCCTTCCGATATTCATGCCACTTCTTGTCCATGTAGGCACGTATTGATTCTATTTTAGCATAGTCTGACTCTCTCTTGGTGCTGCTTACCATTCGATATACGAACAGAGGTTCATCCACGCGATAAGCGCAATATCCGAGAGAATGTACTGCCACTTGAAAATCCCAATCTTCCATGCCTGGAATATTAACGTCCCAACACTTTTGCAATTTCCACATATCATCAATGGCTTTGCGTGGATACAAGATGCTGGAGCCTGGATAATTCATTTTGATTGGAACCATCTTGGCGTCAAATTCTGGATAATGATAATATTCCAGTTTGTCGCCGTCGTCCCGTACCATATCCGAGAAGATAACGCCGTAGTTTATCTCAGCGTAACTTACCATACGATCAAGATACCACGGCATCCACATATCATCAGCGTCCAGCCACACCACGTACTTGCTGTGATGCGAAATATAAGGCAGTCCTGCGTTCCTGGCGAAGGATGCGCCCATGTTCTTGGCATTGTTTATGACCTTTGCCCAGGGTGCGCCCATGATGTCCTTTTTCCATTCTACACCCGTGTCGTTTACCACGATGCATTCCCAGTCCGGGAAGGATTGTGCCTGTATGCTGTCCAATGCGTCAAGAAGATACCGCTCATGCAGAGGGCCGCAAGTAACGATGATGCTGACGACCGGATAGGCGTAGTCGTGTACATACCAGAAACGGCGGTTCTTTGGCCGTCCCTGCGCGCCGAATGGTACAAGATGCGGGTTGGGATGTTCGCCCGAATTTGCTTTCAACATACTCGCGGCTTCACGATAATTGCTTGACCCGATGCGCCACGGAAACCAGGCAGTCCAGTCCGGTTCGCCACCTTCTGTTTTCCACTCCATTGCGCCCTTGCTGTTATCAACATTTCTGTGGAAGTAAGTGACCGCTTCTGTCACTTTACTTGCATTGAAACCGAGGGAAGTTACACGACACCAGAACTCGGCATCCTCGTTACGTTTCATGCGCGTGCGATACCCGCCTGAGCGTTCGTACACTTCGCGGCGCGCCATAGAGCAGGAGGGCAATTGATTCATGTGCGCCATCTGTTCCATCCAATCGAACTG
>JBAZUB010000008.1 GCA_041661625.1 Patescibacteria group bacterium
GGCCGGTGTTAGTGGCATAGCCATAGGCGCCCACGGCGAGGTCGGTTTTGCCGTCATTATTGAAATCTCCGGCGGCGAGGGAATAGCCAAATTGGTCGCCGGTGTTTTCCCCGGTGATGATAGCATCGGCGGAGGCCGCGGCGGTGGGAAAAGCGGCATCGTCATAGAAGATATAAGCGCGCCCGGTGGCGGAGGTGTATCCATAGGCACCCACGGCGAGGTCGGTTTTGCCGTCATTATTGAAATCTCCGGCGGCGAGGGAATTACCGAAATAGTTGTTGGTGACTTCGCCGGAGATAGTACTCGCTGAATTGCTTGACCCCGGCGCGGTGAACTGGAGCGTCGGATCAAGGGCAATGGGATATTGGTCGGCTGGCACGGAAAATTCAAGTTTCAGAGTCTTGCCATCCTCAATTTTCCAATCCACCGTTTTTCGCTCCCCGTTTTTCCCGACATAGTAGGCCTGCGGGATAGTGAAATCCGGTTTCTGACCCCCTTGCTCCGTGATATCCTGGCCGCTGTCTTTGAGAATAGCTTGCCTTGCGCGTTCCATAAGCCCCGGGTCGACATTCGCCACCGCCTGCTGATTCTTTTCGTCTTTCCCGTCATCGAAAAAAACTTGCACCTGCCCCTGTTCGTCCAGTTTCAATTTCGCGTTTTGGAAAGTGTATGATTCGGCTTCTTGTCCGCTCCCTTTCTGATATACAATCCAGTTTTTGAGTTTTCGCTCCCCCACCGCCTGGTCTTTCTGGTAGGCATAATAGGCTGATTTTCTCCCCGAGCTATATTTGAGATAATCTTTTTCCGTTTGCGCTGAAAGTTTAACTTTAGGCGCTCCTAAAGTTGAACTTTGAGAACTTTGGGAATCGATTTTGTTCACCAAAAGTTGCGCAGAAAATTTGTCCGCGGTATTGTCGGCAATCAAAATAGTGCGCTGGCCATCAAGCTTCACTTCGATTGGTTTCGTGTAGTCTTTAGGGAGCTTCACGTTGATTTCGTTTTTGCTCTCCGGTTGTTTTTCATCAATTTGAAGCCCGTCTCCGTTTCCATGGGTTTCAATCTTCAGCCCGTCTTGCATATCATCTTTGAGCGTATAAGCGTCTTTTTCTTCGGCCATCGCCACCGCCGGCATGGCTTTGATGTCCGAAATGACTTGTTCGCCGGCTGTTCCGAACTTTTTGACATCATCCGCGAGCGTCCGGTTGTTTTTCCAATACGAATAATACCGCGCCGAAGAAAAACCGACGGACGCAATAAAAAGAATCACGACTACTCTCTTCCCCCAAAGCGGAAGAGCCCGCCAGAAATTTTTGGGATTTTTTGCTGAATATAGCAGGATTCGGAGGAGTTTTTTAGTTTTTTGTTTCAAGTTCATCTTTAAAGGCTAAAGGCTAAATTTTAAATTTGAAATCAATTTTAAATGAATAAATTTTTAATTATTTTTTTCCTTCTAGGGTTAGGATGATTTTTGAGAATATCAGCGTAAGCTCGTGGACTTCTTTCCATAATTTTCGACATGTTTCCTTGTGTTCCGGATTGGCTTTGGCGATGAGCTGCAGCCAGTATTTTGTTTCTTTTGCCTCCTTCTTACAGATATAAATTTTATTCTTGAAATCTTTTCTCAAACTGGCGCCGTTCGCCTCGCAATAGTTGGCTCCGACTGAAGTGGCTGATTTTACGAACTGGCTAATCATTGGAAGATTGACAACATCCCGCTTGATTTGTTTTGCGAAGATAATTGCTTCTTCGCTGAATTTCGCAGTTCTTTTTTCAAGATCAAAATTTTCTGATTTTTTGTTCATTTAGTAATTTGGGATTTGATTTAAAATTTCAAATTTATAATTTAGACTTCTAACGGCTTTCCACTATCCACCAGCTGAAGTTCGCATCCGCTTTGGACGGGTCAGAGAGTTTCACTGCGAAACCGGTATATTCTCCCGTATCTGCATCTTTCGTTTTCTCAACCCAATACCGCGCGCCCGGATCGCCTTCGAATGTGACAAAAATCTTGGCGGTTTCACTCACGGCCTTGGTTTCGATCTCCGCGCTCTTGCCATCAACTTTCGTTTCGTCATCCCAGCCGTCGCCATCCGCATCATTTTTGACGGCCAGAATTTTCCCGCCGCCGGTTGTTGGCGCATCGCTTGAATTTTTCACGGAATAGCTTCCCGCGACAACTCCATCAGCGTTCACTTCTTTCGCCTTGAATATACCCGCGAGGGTCGCGTTGCCGCTTGCATCTTGAGTGATGACATTGGCCGGGATTTCTCCAACGGTAATGGTCGCTGTGGCCAGTTTGTCTTCGAGAGCCTTGATCCTGTCTTCATGATTCAAGAGCTTGGCAGTGATCATATTTTCCGTTTCCATCATCGAAGTCAGGAGGTCAGTCGTGCTAGCTTCAAAAGTGGCGAGGTTGTTTTCCGATTCCGCGAGTTTCGATTGGGCGGCGGCGAGGTCTGTCTTAAGATTTGTGATGTCCTGTTCGTTTGCGCTGATACGTTCGCCTAAAGTTCGGCTATTGGCTTCGCCCAGAGCCAAACTTTGGCTGATGATGGTGAGTTTATCGTTCACAGCAGTCTGCAATTCATTGACATCGCCGGCTTGTTTTGTAATTTGTAATTTTTGATCATTTAGATTTTGGATTTGATTTGACATTTGGATTTGGACATTGGAAATTTCCGCCTGCTGTTCCTGGACGGCTTTGGTGAGCAGCGGCGTAAACATGGCATAGCTCAAACCTTTCATGCCGTTCGGCCCGGTGGAAACAAGTTCGGGAGAAATCTTTTCGACATCTTGCGCGATAAAGCCGATATGCGCCGGATCGGAAGCGGATTCTGTTTTGAAATTGTATTCGACGGGATTCAAGGCGAGGACTTTCTCAAGAGCCGATTCCATCGGTGAGATGTTTTTCTTGAGGCGGGCGTCGGAAGCGCTGTTCCACGATCCGTCCGTATCCACGTATCCGGAAGCCGTTCCCGTATAGACTTCGAGCTTGTAGCCGGGAATTGAAGTTCCGATTCCCACGCTCCCCTCGACCAGCATGCCGTTCTGCGGCGCGGTCGTTCCGATGCCCGCGTAGTTCGCGCCGATCTTCACGCCGCCGGCGACATCGAGGAGGTTGGTGGGAGCGGTGGTTCCGATGCCGACGTTGCCGCCGTTGACTATTAGCCCATAGTTGTTCGTCGCGCCGTTCGCCGAGAAGTATCCGGCGATATTGGTGGAGGTGGTTCCGGTGTTGGCAACGGTGGAATATAGGCCGTAGGCTGTGTGGCTGGCGATGGCATTCGCGCCGGTCCTGGCAATGCTCAAAATCTTGGTGCTGTTGCTTCCAAGGCCGGCAGTTGAAGTCGAGGACAGCGCCATTCCGGTTCCGCTCGTGAGAGAGTTGGCATTGTAGGTGAGGCCGGTGGTGGTAGTCCCGGTGAAGTTCTGTGTCCAGGTATACGTTGACTGGTTGAGAGTGAGGTTGGCATCAAGGTCGAGGGCGTTGTCAAACTGGGCAAAATCCAAAGTATTGCTCGCCACGCTCGCCGCCACGATCTGGCTCCAGGAAAGGACGCCCGTTCCGTCGTTTCGAAGAACATAATTGGCCGCGCCCTGGGCGGTCGGAAGAGTATAGGTGACATTGGCGGACTGGTCCCCGCCTTGGAAAACAGTGTAGTAGGTCGCGCCCGTGCTTTCGATGATCCCCAGGCTTCCCGCTACCGAGAGTTTTTGTCCGGGAGCGGCCGCTCCGATTCCGACATTCCCGTCGGAGGTGATGGATAGCGCCGCTGCCGTGCCGACCACTTGCCCTACGCCCATCTTGAAAACGCTGTCCGTGTCGTCGAGGCCGGCATAGAAGTCTTGGGATGATCCATCGAAGATCATGGAGGTGTCTTGGGCGGCGCCGGAGCCGAGGATGACGGATGATTCAGCTGTGTTGGAGCTCAACATGGAAAGATTGCCGCTCGCGTCGACTGAGAGAGTGGAATAGTTGGCGTCGTCATAAGCGAGGCGCAAAGCATTGTCCGTGCCAAAGACAGTCAGCTTGGCGAGAGAGTTGGTTGTTCCGATCCCCACATTTCCGCTGAAAAGCACCGTAAATTTCGCATTTACATCAAATAATCCGGCAGGAGCCGTCGTCCCGATGCCGACGTTTCCGCCAGATAGGACGGTCAGCTTGCCGTTCACGTCAAACTGTCCGGCGGGAGAAGTGGTACCGATACCGACGTTCGTGCCGTCATTAAAGAGATTGGTGTTTGCAGTCCAATCTGCTCCGTTCCAATAGAGAGTTTGTCCGGTGATGGTTCCGGCGGTGAGAGGAGAGATGGGATTTCCGTTGGCATAGTAGTTAGTGGCATTGATGTCTCCGGCGACGTTTAGCTTGTAGGTTCCGACAGCAGTTGTCCCTATCCCCACATTCGTGCCGTCGTCATAGATAACAGAACTGGAAAGGGCGCTCGCTCCGTTGCCTTTCAGAAGGTAATTCGAAGAGAAGGTCCCGGCTCCGGTTCCGCCTTGGGCGACGTTGAGGTATTGCTGGGAAGTGAGGGAGTTGGTTCCATTCCAAACGGCAACGTAGCCGTTGGTGCCGGTGCCGAGAGCCGCGGTGCCGGTGGCGGGAATAGTGAGGGTGTAATCTCCTGATGTTGAGAAAGTAAGGTTGTTAGTTCCGAAGTTGATAGTCTTTCCGTCGGCTCCGGAGAGAGTGAGAGAATTAGAAAGGTTGAGAGTTTTATCGTTCAAAATGAGTGTGCCTGTTCCCGTGGTGATGGTGATGCCATTGTAGGTGCCTCCTGTGACGTTGCCAGTCGAGGAAACTTGGAATTGATTCCCTGATCCGACTGAAAGAAGCTGGGTTGGGTTAGTAGAACCGATGCCAACGTTGCCTCCAGATGTTATTCGCAGCCTTTCCGTTAATGTACTTGAACCATCGGGAGTTGTTGAAAATGTAATTCGCCCAGGCATATCATTAGAACCCGGTGTCCCATCAACCGTGAAACTAATTACGGCCGCAGCAATTCTTGAAGCACCATCATAACCTTGTCCATAAATATTCCCCAAAACATCTCCCGATGAAACAATAGAAGGGGATTCAACAGTACCTCTCGTCTTGAGCATTACAAAGCTGTTTGCCACGGTAGCATTCCCTCCTGCAACCATTCGGAAATTGCTATTTCCATTTGAGCTCGATATAAAAGCTTCGGAGCCCGTGTATAAATCAGAATTGAGTGTTGTGCCATCGACTGAAAGATGTAATTTGGCCTCAGGCGCCGTCGTCCCGATGCCGACGTTACCGATTTTGTCTATTAGCATCCTTTCTCCACCGACTCCATTTGTAGAAAATACCAGGTCATAACCCCAAGCACTTCCAACTATCACTTTTCCTGTGCCCCAAGATAATAAACCTTGATCAGCTGCCGTTCCCCAAGCAGCCATGCCATCATTTGTAATTTTAAATTTTCCATATATATCCAAAGCCGCCCCCGGGCTCGTAGTCCCAATTCCCACATTCCCTCCGCTCGTCACAACGAAAGCAGTCGAACCAGAGTTGTTGACTTGGAATAGCTGGCTTGGCGCGGTCGTCCCGATGCCGACGCGACCTGATCGAGTTGAGCCTGTGCCTAAATTGATAATTAAATCTCCCCCTTGACCTCCCATAGACGAACCTCCATCGCCAGTCGTGATCGCAATATTACCGCCGAAAGAACCGGCGCCATGTGCACTGCCGCTCGTGAGATTTATGGCACCGCCGGTTCCTTCAGAACCGTTGTCTCCCGCCAATATATTAATCGGTCCTCCCGTAGCATAGTCGCCCGAAGCCGTGCCAACAATGTTTACTCCTCCGCCGTTACCAAAGCCAGAGGAGAGTCCGCCTTGCAAAATTAAGGTACCCCCAGCATTGTTGCTTATTAACCCCGCTGAGCCCGCGGCAACCGTTAAATCATAACCAGAACCAGACGTAAAGCGATCGGCTATTTTAAAGGTACGCGCTGCTCCTTGAGATAGAAAAATATCCCCATTCACTTCCAACGCCGCCTCCGGGTTCGTCGTCCCAATCCCCACGATCGTATTGTCATTGAAAAGATTGGTGGAAGCAGTCCAAGCGCTTCCGTTCCAGTAATTGGTCTGTCCGGTGTAGGATCCGGCGGTGGTGGTGGCGAGAGCCGTGCCTCCGACATAGTATGAGGTGGCGTTGATTGAGCCATTCACATTTAATCTGTAGGTTCCGACATCCGTGGTTCCGATGCCGATGTTGGTGCCGTTGAAATAGAAATTGTCGGAACCCGTTAGAGTGTTAGCATCGTTCCAATAGGCCATCTGGTATTGGGCTCCTGTTCCCAAAGCCGCGGTGCCGGTGGCGGGAATAGTGAGGGTGTAATCTCCTGATGTTGAGAAAGTAAGGTTGTTAGTTCCGAAGTTGATAGTCTTTCCGTCGGCTCCGGAGAGAGTGAGAGAATTAGAAAGGTTGAGAGTTTTATCGTTCAAAATGAGTGTGCCTGTTCCCGTGGTGATGGTGATGCCATTGTAGGTGCCTCCTGTGACGTTGCCAGTCGAGGAAACTTGGAATTGATTCCCTGATCCGACTGAAAGAAGCTGGGTTGGGTTGGTTGAACCCACCCCCACATTTCCGCCACTCAAGACTGTGAGTGCCGGAGCGGAGCCGGTGGTGCCGACGCCGAGGTTGAATCTGTCGTTCGTCGTGTCGTAGCTCATCCAGGCTTCGTCCGCGCTTGAAGTTCCGATGTGCAGCGTGTCCGCGCCGAGCCAGAGATTGGCAAAGCGCGCCGTGTCGGAGCCGAGATTATAAAGATCATTGTCGAGTGGCAGAATATCTTGCGACTTGGTCGTGTCGTTCAAAATCACTGATCCGGCGTTGGCGGCGGAGAGATATAAATTGAGATTGTCGCTCGGCGACTCGGTTTGGATATAGCCGGGTCCGTTGAATTTCAAGTAGCCGGCGGTCGTGTTGGTCAGATAGAGGTCGTAGGCCATGGAAACATCACCGGTGCCGGCGAAGTTCACCGGGTTTGAGAAAGTCGTTTGGGCGGGAGTGATGTCCAAGATATTGGTGCCGTTATAGTTGAGAGTTAGCAGAGAGCCGGTTCCGTCCGAGCGGATGTAGAGGCCGCCGGCGGCGGCATTGGTGGAAGTGTTGTAGAAATAGCCGATGTAGTCCGCGGAGCTGCCGTTAGCCTGGAAAAGATGGGTTGGAGCTGTTGTTCCGATTCCCACGTTTCCACCGGAGAGAACGGTCAGTTTTCCATTGACGTCAAAGAGTCCGGCGGGGGCGGTTGTTCCCACTCCGACGTTGCCGCCTGTTAGTACCGTAAATTTCGCATTTACATCGAATAATCCGGCCGGGGCGGTAGTGCCAATGCCGACGTTGGTTCCGTCATTAAAGAGGGCTGTGTTCGCCGTCCAGTCTGCGCCATCCCAGTAGAGAGTTTGCCCCGTGATGGTTCCGTCAGCGGGCAAACCGGAAGCAAGAGTTCCGGAGGTATAGAGGCCGTTTTTGAATGTCAGTCCTCCAGTGGTGGCAGAAGCTCCCTGGGTATTGTCGTTTGAATAATAGTCGGTGGCATGGACAGAACCGCTGACATTGAGTTTGTAAGTTCCTACATCCGTGGTTCCAATTCCGATGTTGGTTCCGTTGAAATAGAAGTTGTCGGAACCGGTGAGGGTGTTGGCAGTGTTCCAATAGGCCATCTGGTTGGTTGCTCCTGTTCCCAAAGCCGCGGTGCCGGTGGCGGGGATGGTGAGAGTGTATGAGCCTGCTCCTGTCGCCAGAGTTCCGTTCCCCGAGATGGTGACGCCGTTGTAGGTTCCGCCGGTGACGTTGCCGGCTGAGAAAACTTGGAATTGGGAGGTGGCACCCACGGAAAGGAGGGCGAGGGGGTTGGTAGTCCCGATGCCGACGTTGCCTCCCGAAGTTATAACGAATGGGTTTGATGCTGAATCATTTACCTGGAAGAGCTGGGAGGGAGCGGTAGTTCCGATGCCGACGTTGCCTTGAGACCCGAAACCTGTGTGCGCTAAAATTACATTTCCATTTTCAGCTATTCCATCTCCGCCGGAAATATAAACATTGCCACCAAGTCCAATACCCATCCCCCCTGATATATTCACTTTGCCCCCAGAATCGTTTCCTAGGCCGCCATATAAATTCAAATTCCCTCCGCTGCCGACTGGAATACTTGATCCTGCAGCAATACTTAGGTTATTTCCGCCGCCACTTTTATCGGCTACTCTAATTACACTGTCACTTTCACTTGAAAATAATAGGTCTCCATTAATTGCTAATTTCGCCCCCGGACTCGTGGTTCCTATCCCCACGTTTGCTCCGTCGTCATAAATTACAGAAGACGCGATCGCGCTCGTTCCGTTGCCTTTGAGAAGGTAATTCGAAGAGAAGGTCCCAGCTCCGGTTCCGCCTTGGGCGACGTTGAGGTATTGCTGGGAAGTGAGAGAGTTGGTTCCATTCCAGACAGCTACGTATCCGTTGGCGCCAGTTCCGAGAGCCGCCGTGCCGGTGGCGGGGATGGTCAGGGTGTAATCTCCTGATGTTGATAAAGTTAGGTTATTAGTTCCAAAATTGATAGTCTTTCCGTCGGCTCCGGAGAGAGTGAGTGAATTGGAAAGATTGAGAGTTTTGTCATTCAAAGTGAGGGTGCCTGTTCCGGTGGTAATGGTGATGCCGTTGTAGGTGCCTCCAGTGACGTTGCCAGTCGAGGAAACTTGGAATTGATTCCCTGCCCCAATGGAAAGAGGCTGTGTTGGGTTAGTGGAACCGATGCCGACGTTGCCTTGAATTCTCATTCCATTTGCAAAACTTGCCAATCCCTGGCTAAACAATCCTCCCGGCCCGATTTCCAAAGAAGTGTTGGCATAAATTTTGTCCGTCGTGAAATTGCCGGCAACATCCATATTATCAGCTGAAATATTGCCCGCCCAAAGCGTACTTGTGGAAATTCCCGGCAATTCTGCAATCACTATTTTTCGATTGGCAATATCTGTGATATAAGCGTATTTTCCGTTTATAAATATATCATCAATTGTATTCAAATTCACCGGATCAACCAGTGAAGCGGCAAGCGTCGGATTGGTCGGGTTGGAAAGATCGTACACATATAAACCGGAATCGACCGCCGTATGATAAAGATAATTTCCTGCCACTTCTATAACCCAAGGATGAGTAGCCGCGACCGAGGAAGTCAAGGAAGGTAAAGTAGGATCGGAAATATCGATCACTTCAATTTTGTTCCCCCCATAATTGGCGACGTAGGCATACTTGCCTGAAATCGATACTCCGAGAAGAGTGTTAAAACTCGCATCGTTGAGCGAACCAGCAAGTTGGATACTGGCCGGATTGGAAATATCCAAAATCAGAAAGTAGGGAGTGGAGCTTGTGTCATCGGTGACATAGGCGTATTTTCCTTTGACAGTGACCCATTCCGGGTGCTTCAGTTTTGCGTCGCTGAAAGAACTGACAATTTTGGGGCTGGCCGGATTGGAAATATCAATCGCGGCAAGACTGTTCCCATTGGCATTGACGACAAAGGCATAATTTCCGGAAATGTCCATGTCTTCCGCTCCGTTCAACAAACTTGCGTCCGTGATTGATCCGACGATCGAAGGAGAATTCGGATTGGAAATATCGATGACCACGAAAGCATTGGCTTTCATGGACGCGACATATGCGTATTTGCCGATGACCTTGAACCCCTCGGCGCCATCCAACAAGGCATCGGTATTTTGACTGACCAGAGTAGGATTGTCCGGATCGGAAACATCTATGATGCTGAAGGCGCTTACGTTCGGATGAAAAGATCCGTTATTGGATGTCATATACGCGTATTTGCCGATAACCTGTACCCATCCCGCACCGAAAAAATTATCGTCGTACAATGACCCTCTCAAAATAGGATTGACAGCCTGAACATTTACACTTCCCTTAACCGTCAGTTGGGAATTCGGCGAGGTCGTCCCGATCCCCACATTCCCTCCACTTGTCACAACAAAAGCGCTGGTTCCGGAGTTGTTGACTTGGAAGAGTTGGCTTGGGAGAGTGGTGCCGATCCCCACATTTGTATTGTTGTTGAAGAGATTAGTGTTCGCTGTCCAAGCGGCTCCATCCCAATAGAGAGTCTGACCGGTGATGGTTCCGGCAGTGAGAGGAGAGATGGGATTTCCGTTGGCATAGTAATTGGAAGCGTTGATGTCTCCGGCGACGTTCAGCTTGTAGGTTCCGACAGCAGTTGTCCCTATCCCCACATTGGTGCCGTCGTCATAAATCACCGAGCTCGTTAGGACGGAGGTTCCATTGCCTTTGAGAAGATAATTAGTATTGAATGTTCCGGCTCCGGTTCCGCCTTGGGCGACGTTCAGATATTGCTGGGAAGTGAGGGAGTTGGCGGCTCCCCAGACAGCCACGTAGTTTTCCGTGCCGGTGCCGGTTACGGGATTAGTAAGAGCTGTTTGGAAATCGGAGGAATGATGTCCATCGAGGAGATCGGCGTTGAGATTGGTGTTGACTGTAGTGGAAGTAACGCTGAAAGGAGCAGTTCCGTCGGCAAGGGTGGAGATGAGTTGTCCGTTAGTCCTTATGGAACCGTTGACATCAAGAGCTTGCCCTGGGGCAGTGGTGCCGATGCCGACGTTGCCTGTGCTATCTATCCTCATCCTTTCATTCGAAGTCGCTATACCTCCGGTTTGGAAACGAATATCACCAGTAGCACCGTAAGCGCTAATCCACCACGGACCATCACTACTACCCATCACTCCAGAACCAGCCCAAGCTGGGACAGTAGTATAAGATGGTGACACTCTCTCCAAAAACGCCAGTTTACTATTATCGCCTTCTAGAAATAAGACGGTTCGTCCTCCTGTGCCATTCGTTGAATTTTTTACTAGCAACTCCGTCGTAGCATTTTGGTTTTTTTCAATGTGTAGCAACTGGCTCGGACTCGTCGTCCCGATGCCGACGTTGCCGCCGCTTGTTATTCTCATTTTTTCCGCACCTCCAGACCCCAATACTAACGGAATCCCTGCGACAGATATTAATCCTGACGAATTAGCTGGATAGGTAATGCTTCCACTTCCGACTCTGCTAATACCAGGATTTGCATATAATCCGATAGCAGTTCCTTGACCGTAGAGATATGCGTCACTATAACCAGCATTATTTGAGTCTGCCTGAACAGTGAAGTTGTCTGAAAGAGTGTTTTTTACTCGAAAAGTCCCAACTATATCAAGCATTTTCCCCGGATTCGTCGTCCCGATGCCGACGTTGCCCCCGCTCGTCACGACGAAGGCTGAAGTTCCGGAATTGTTGACTTGAAAAAGCTGGCTCGGGAGAGTCGTCCCGATCCCCACATTAGCGTTGTTGTTGAATAAAGTTGTGTTCGCTGTCCAAGCCGCTCCATCCCAATAGAGAGTTTGTCCGGTGATGGTTCCGGCAGTGAGAGGAGAGATGGGATTTCCGTTGGCATAGTAATTGGAAGCGTTGATGTCTCCGGCGACGTTCAGTTTGTAGGTTCCGACGGCAGTTGTCCCGATCCCCACGTTGGTCCCGTCGTCATAGATGACCGAAGACGAGATGGCGCTTGTGCCGTTGCCTTTCAGAAGATAATTCGAAGAGAAAGTTCCGGCTCCGGTTCCGCCTTGGGCAACGTTCAGGTATTGCTGGGAGGTGAGAGAGTTGGTTCCGTTCCAGACAGCTACGTAGCCGTTGGTTCCGGTGCCGAGAGCCGCCGTGCCGGTGGCGGGAATTGTCAATGTGTAATCTCCGGAAGTTGAGAATGTCAGGTTGTTAGTTCCAAAGTTGATCGTCTTTCCGTCGGCGCCGGCGAGAGTGAGTGAATTGGAAAGATTGAGAGTTTTGTCGTTCAAAATGAGTGTGCCTGTTCCCGTGGTGATGGTGATGCCATTGTAGGTGCCTCCTGTGACGTTGCCAGTCGAGGAAACTTGGAATTGATTCCCTGATCCGACTGAAAGAAGCTGGGTTGGGTTGGTTGAACCCACCCCCACATTTCCGCCACTCAAGACTGTGAGTGCCGGAGCGGAGCCGGTGGTGCCGACGCCGAGATTGAAGCGGTCGTTCGTCGTGTCGTAGCTCATCCAGGCTTCGTCCGCGCTTGAAGTTCCGATGTGCAGCGTGTCCGCGCCGAGCCAGAGATTGGCAAAGCGCGCCGTGTCGGAGCCGAGGTTATATGTATCGTCCGCGTCGGGCAAAATATCTCCCGCCATCTGCAAAGTATCCGCGATGACGACATAGCCGGAGTTGGCCGCCGAGAGAGTGAGGTCCAGATTGTCGCTCGGCGATTCGGTCTGGATATAGCCGGGACCGTTGAATTTCAAGTAGCCCGCTGTGGTGTTGGTAAGATAGAGGTCATATGCGATGGAGACGTCGCCCATGCCCGCGAAGTTCACCGGATTCGAGAAAGTGGTTTGCGCCGGAGTGATGTCAAGAATGTTCGTGCCGTTGTAGTTGAGAGTTAGCAGAGAGCCGGTTCCGTCGGAGCGGATGTAGAGGCCAGCGGCGGCGGCATTTGTGGAAGTGTTGTAAAAATAGCCGATGTAATCGGAGGAGCTGCCGTTAGTCTGGAAAAGAT
>JBAZUB010000009.1 GCA_041661625.1 Patescibacteria group bacterium
TACCATACGGGGATGCATTAGAAGAACCAATGAGAAGTGCATTAGTAGCTGAACCCAAAACCTGAAATATCCCGCCCGTGATATTTGCTGTGTCACTATTTCCCGACACAACAAGCTTATACGTTGGTCCCGTCGTCCCGATGCCGACGTTGCCGTTTGTTGTATCTACCGTTAGTCCCGTTGAGGAGTTCGATGTTTGAGACAAAAATATCTTATAACCAGTATTTGCTGTCAAGCCCAAATTCGAGTTTCCCGCCCAAATATGGTTGTTGCCACTATCTCCACTGCTTACTCTTATGCCAGTTCCAACAGTATTTTTGCCCAACCAAACATATCCGCCCGAGCCTTTTGATGCCAGTGAAATATCAATATCTGCATTAGTCCCTGTTGCCAGAATTCCCCCATAACCAATACCTAACCCCGTTGTTAAATTTGAATGTCGTATTCTTAAACCAGCGACTTGACTATCATCAATCACATCCAGTTTCGCCCCCGGACTCGTCGTTCCGATGCCGACGTTGCCGTTATTTATTGTCATTGTCAAATTGTTTCCTGTTCCTCCAAGGTGTAAATCACCTTCCGCTCTTAATGATAAAGAGTCAACACTTGCTCCAGTAAATATTGAACCGCTATCGCCATAACCAAGATAACCCCGCAAAGTACCAGCTTCACTAAATTCAAGCCATCTAGACGCGGTTGCATCCCCAATTCTTAAATAACCACCTTCAATGTGCAAGCGGGCAGAAGGGCTCGTCGTCCCGATGCCGACATTGCCGCCTGTATCATCCACATATAACCTCGTTACACCCGCAACTTCATCAAAAATATTGTAGCCAGTTAGATTGGCACGTAATCCTGTCTGCCATTTAACAGTACCCGCGCTTGCGTAAGCTGATTGAGCATAATAAGAGGAAGAAAGCCTGCCAACCCTTAATGTAGAATTAGTCGCTCCGTCAGAATAAATATCTCCAATAACTTGAAGCTTTGCCCCCGGATCCGTCGTCCCGATGCCGACGTTCGTTCCGTTGTCATACATGACAGAGTTTTCCAAAGCGTTCGTACCGTTGAAGCGCGGGATGTAGTTATCGGTACCAGAGATGTTTCCCGCCGCCAAATAGTAAGACCCATGCTGGCCATCAAGAAGATCCGCATCAAGAGTAGAACCGGAACCATCATTACTTGATTGCCAAATTGTCGACCAACTTGAAAAACTGCTTTCATTATAAAACGCATCGCGGTACATTATACTTCCGTCATGTCCAAAATATAACTGAGAATGCTCATGCCCTGAATAACCATAAACATCAAGAAGTGTCCCATATGTAGTTGGAGCACTGGCGCCTTCATAGTTGTCCCAAATTTTTATTGAAAATGGGCTTATGTTTGTCCTTACGGCCGATGTTGCGAAATCATATTGGTTTCTGGACCATGACACATCTTCATTGTTGAGCATAATATCACCAGAGAAATTAGCAGTCCCATTAACATTGAGTTTGTAGGAACCCGGCTCCGTCGTCCCGATGCCGACGTTGCCGTTTGTTATTCTCATAGCCTCTGTCCCAACACCATCATAAAATGTTAGAAAACCTCCTCCACCAGAAGATTGCATTTGCAATTCACTTGTAGCTGGGTCAAGAATGAGTCCCTGATTACCAAATGCGCCATCCGAAGACCTTCTAAAATAGATACCCCTGTCGGTTAACAGCGTTGCTATATTTGCTACGCCAGTGCTAATTTCCAACTTTCTTGCTGGGCTCGTCGTCCCGATGCCGACATTGCCGCCGCTTTGGATTGTAACCTTTGGCGTACTATTCGTTATCAAGGCTAAATCATAAGCTCCATTTGTACCTATATTATTAGTACCCGAAGAAGAACCCATATAAAAATTCTGCAAATTGGACGTGAAAGAGTTACCACTTACCGACAATGATGCAAAAGTTGTTGCCCCGTTCCGAAGAGTAAGAGAGCCTGCTCCCCATGCCGTTCCCACTTGGATGATGCCCGCGTCTGGCAGATATACTACATTACTTGTTCTGATAGCACCGTTAACATCTAAAGCATACCCCGGATCCGTTGTCCCGATGCCCACGTTGCCACTCATTATTGATGTGACTATTGACGAAATACCAGTTCGTGTAAATTCTATTGCGTTAACACCATTTGTATTTGCATCATTTAGTGCCCTTAATCTCATTACTCCTGTGCCAACAGCAGAACCAACTTGCCACGCCCAATTTTTTGTGTCCAACGCCGCCCCAGTATCAGACATCCAAGAATCAATTAATGTATTTCCGCTCAAATGCAACTTGCCCAAAGGACTCGTCGTCCCGATGCCGACGTTGCCGCTTACTCTTTGTATTGTGACGTTCGTCTGATTAAGAGCGGAGGAGTTATTATTGCTTCTAAAACGTAGAGAGTCAGAAGTAGAATCCCAATCTAGTCCCACATATGGCACGGGATTGGAGGGATTCTGGAACGACAAAGCACCACCTTGAATAGAAAGTTTATCTCCCGGTCCCGTCGTCCCAATCCCGACGTTGCCGGTTGTTGGATTTAAAATCACATTACTGCCAACCGGATTTATATAAAGAGGAGCACTGCCATGACTCTGTATCCAGCCATATGTGGAGTTAACACCTAATATAACTTGCTTACTATTCGTATCGCCTGTGACAGCAATCCCATTAGCCACGCCACTTCCATCACTTTCATCAACAAGTACCTGTAATTTACTCCCCGGACTCGTCGTCCCGATACCGACGTTGCCGCCGATTGGATTCAGAGCCAAAGCCCGAGCAGCATCGGTGGAAATATTTTGAGACTGAATCCATGTATAGACGCTTCCATCGCCCACACCAGCCATAAGCCTCGTTGAAGTGTCGCTGAGAGCCGAGAGCGCAAGCGCGGAGTTTGCAAAAGTCGTCGCACCCGTCGCACTCGCGGCAGCTTGCGTCGCACGATTGACTTCCAACTTCGCCCCCGGTCCCGTCGTCCCGATGCCGACGTTGCCGCTCGTTTGAGAAAATCCAGCAACTCCACTATTATAAAGAGTAGTTACTCCACCAGTAAGCTGGAAAAAATTACTTCCAGACATATCATCAAAATCAATTACTCCGCCGGTTGAAGATATTCTGTTTCCTTTAAGGTTTCCACTAAAAGTACCATTCGTGCCGGAAATTACCGTACCTGTCACTGTACCGTTAATATATGTATTACCAGAAACGTATAATTTATATACCCCGGGGTCTGTCGTCCCGATGCCGACGTTGCCGCCGTCTTGGAAGGTGACACTTGCCGAACCAAGACCACTGTCTTCAAACAATAAATCTCCGGAAGCGTTGACACCAAGTTGCCAGGATTCGCCCCCCGCATTTTCTTCCAATGTCAAGGCTCTATGATTTCCGTCCGATTGAAAACCTACAGTGCCGATGGATGTTTCCATTGTGCCAACGTGCAATTGGTGCAAAGGACTCGTCGTCCCTATGCCGACGTTGCCGTCTATTATAAACTTCGTCGCATTTGCAGAAAAAATATTATTCTGGCCAAACAGATCAACATTTAACATTCCGTCATTATCTTGTTGAAATAATATACCCCCGGTACCATCAGCTACCGATGAGTAAGTCTGATTTTGAATAAGAAACCTACTAGAACTATAAGCCGCGCCAACTAAGTGCAGCTTCGCCCCCGGACTCGTCGTCCCGATGCCGACGTTGCCGTCACTTTGTATTCGAACCTTTTCGGCTCCACCGATTGTAAAACGATGGTCCATGTCTGATTCATGATTTAGAGAATTTGCGCCAGCATCCAGCAGTCTCACAAAAGCATTACTGAACCTCATTGCAGAAGAACCCAAATCATATGTACTATCTGCATCCGGGCCAATATGTCCTAACACCTGTAATTTGAAGCTACTTGGACTCGTCGTCCCGATGCCGACGTTGCCGTTATCTAATATTGCCAAATGAGTGCCCCCATTCTCCATAATATTAAAATCATCACCCGGGGTTTTTACCAATGACCAAACACCAACTCCAGTTCCAACTGTTCCAGTTCCTCCCATGGTAATAGTTGCGTAATCATTACCCGCATCATTTATCCTAATTCCTTCGTTATAATCATGACCCAAAGCGTCTCCTTCGGGCGTTAATCTAACTTTTCCGTTAATATCCAATCTTACTCCTGGACTCGTCGTCCCGATGCCGACGTTGCCGCTTGATTGTATTCGCACTTTTTCTAAACCATTAAATCTAAAAATGGTGTTCGTCGTCCCGCTAATAGGATTATCCAGATAAAGATTATTGTCCGTGTAAAGAGTTACGACTCCACCCAACCTTACGCGGGAAGCGTCCGCATAAGCTAACGCTTGACCAATAGGCAGCATCAATTCTCCATTCACATCCAGCTTCGCTCCCGGCTCCGCCGTCCCTATGCCGACGTTGCCGCCGCCAGTCGCCAAATAAGTTGAACCGGTCGTTGTTAATTGCGTGGTTGAGGCGTTGCCGGTTACGGTTAAAAGATTGGTTGTTCCGTTAAAAAGGAAGTTTGAATTGGAAGTAATTGTATTAGCGTCCGACCAGTAAGCAATCTGGTTGGCCGCGCCGTTGCCTCTCCCCTGAATGCCGATAGTTGAAGTCGCAACCCAGGCCGGATTGCCGCCGGAAGAAGAGAGGACATATCCGCCGGCGCCTAAAGCGAGTCTCGCAAGATATCCGGATGAATCGCGGTAGTAGGTATCGCCTTGAGCATCGGATCCCAGACTCATAGTATTGCTCGTTCCGGAAATGGTTCCGCCGGCAATGGTCAGGTTGTTATCAAGGTAAGCGTCGGTTAGGGAAGTTCCGTTCCAGACTCCGGTTTTGACCGTCCCTGTGTTATCAATATACATGCCCGATCCGATTGCCAGCGCGCCTGCTATGTCCAGGTTTTCAGCGATAGTTGAGGTTCCGGTTCCGTTGACGTTTAGCAGTCCGGCGAGAGTCAGGCCGCCGGAAGAATCAAAATCGGTTCCGGCGTTGCCGATATTTTCAATCGGGTTGTTATTCATCTGTACGCTGCCGTAGATGTAGGTGTTGCCGTCGTTTTTAACAGTCAGTAAGTTCGCTCCGGTTGAAGAAGCCACGTTAAATATATCCGCTCCGGCCGTTCCCTGGACAGAGAGTTTCATTAATGGACTGGTCGTCCCGATGCCGAGGTTGCCGGTACTCGTTAACCTCATAAGTTCCGAATATCCCCCGCCTTCCAAATCATAACTCCAGTTCAAGCTAGCAGTTACCGGATCGCCTGACACTGGTAAAACTTCTTGTATGAAGTTGGCGTTCTTTGTAACAAGAGCGGTGGTATCCCAACCCTCGGCCGCAAATCTTAAACGCGGAGAAATTCTTACCGGAGCAGCAGCCGTAGCCGAGGAGGAAGAACTTAAAGCAACCCCGTCGACAGAAGTGGTGGTTAATGAAGCTCTTGACACAGAAAAAGAACTAGTAGTTGTTATGGCTCCTGTAGTTCCTATCGTATTGGCGTTGGCAATGCTTAACTGCCCATTTTCATCAATTACCATTCCGGTCGTATCGCCCGCGTTGCCAAAAATTTCCAATACATTTTTTGTTCCGTCCCAAGGGATAACTAAATAAACGGATGGGTCGGTTGTGGAAGAGCTTGTTTCGCTTATTCTTACCCAATAGCCTGAACTGCCGTTTACCGTATCAGTCGCCCAGTCAACCGGAGGAGTAAAATTGATTGTTCCGTCAACAGTCAGCCCGCTGGTTCCGTCTGTAACAGACAGAGCCCCCCAGTTTCCTCCTCCCAGCGAATACTCAAACTCAATAGTTCCGGCTCCAACGGCGGCAGTGGCTATATCAATATAAACCTGCGAGTATGTTCCGGATTTCCCGATGTAAAGGAAGTCGGCAGTGTCATTAACAACTGTAAAAGACGTTCCCCGAGTTGATTTAGCTTCGGCAGTCCTGTCGGTAAAAGCAGTTCCGTTCCACCAATAAACATAATCAAAAGCGTTTTCCCTGATATAGCGCAAAGTCGTATCCGGAGTAGTGATTTTAGCCAGTCCCGAAGATGACAAATCAGCTAAAAACCTTGATGCGCCGGAAACTAAATCCAAGATACCTTCTGGCGTCGTCGTCCCGATGCCGACGTTGCCGCCAGTCGTGGCTAAATAAGTTGAGCCGGTCGTTGTTAATTGCGTGGTTGAGGCGTTGCCGGTTACGGTTAAAAGATTGGTTGTTCCGTTAAAAAGGAAGTTTGAATTGGAAGTAATTGTATTAGCGTCCGACCAGTAAGCAATCTGGTTGGCCGCGCCGTTGCCTCTCCCCTGAATGCCGATAGTTGAAGTCGCAACCCAGGCCGGATTGCCGCCGGAAGAAGAGAGGACATATCCGCCGGCGCCTAAAGCGAGTCTCGCAAGATATCCGGATGAATCGCGGTAGTAGGTATCGCCTTGAGCATCGGATCCCAGACTCATAGTATTGCTCGTTCCGGAAATGGTTCCGCCGGCAATGGTCAGGTTGTTATCAAGGTAAGCGTCGGTTAGGGAAGTTCCGTTCCAGACTCCGGTTTTGACCGTCCCTGTGTTATCAATATACATGCCCGATCCGATTGCCAGCGCGCCTGCTATGTCCAGGTTTTCAGCGATGGTTGAGGTTCCGGTTCCGTTGACGTTTAGGAGGCCGGCGAGAGTAAGACCGCCGGAAGAATCAAAATCGGTTCCGGCGTTGCCGATATTTTCAATCGGGTTGTTATTCATATTCAGCGTCCCGTAGATGTAGGTGTTGCCGTCGTTTTTAACAGTCAGTAAATTCGCTCCGGTTGAAGAAGCCACGTTAAAAATATCCGCTCCGGCCGTTCCCTGGACGGAGAGTTTCATTAATGGGCTCGTCGTCCCGATGCCGACGTTGCCAGTACCGTGAAGCGTTAAAATATCCGCCGCGCTGTGCAGCCCCAAACTGAAAGTGTTGCTCGTAGATCCGGCGCCTCCAATATAATTAAAATTAAATTCCGCCTGATTGTAGCTGGAGTTGGCGACACCGAAGCCGATTTGGACATGCTGGCCGGCAATAATATTCGGATTATACACAAGCAAAGGCTTGGACCATTCTTGGACAATCGTATCAACAACATTCAGTTTTGCCGCCGGATTAATGATTCCAATCCCCACGTTGCCCGTCCCGGAAAAAGTAAAATTATTCCCCGCGAGCGCCACGTCCGTGGAAGCGTCCAAGGTCATCAGATCTTTAAATTCCGTGAAATCCAAGGAGTCGGCGGTAATGTCCCCGGCCGCGATCGCCCCGTAACCCGGTATCGTTCCTCCGTGCAAAACTTGGGTTGCCGTGCCAATGGCCAGCCGCGTCAGATATCCGCTGGCATCGCGGTAGTAGATATCACCGGTGGCGTCGGAGCCGAGAGACATCGTATTTGAAGCGCCGGAAATCGTTCCCGCGGCAATGGTGAGATTGTTATCAATTTTTCCGTCCGCGATACTCGTCCCGTTCCAAGTGCCGGTGGTGATGTCTCCGGTGTTGGCGGTGATGACGAGGCCGTTGTAGCTGACTTTGTTGGTGAAGGTTTCCGCTCCGGCGAGAGTGGAAAGAGTGCCGGTCGTAGGCAACGTCACATTGGTTCCGGCCGTAGTAGTGAGGGTCATCGGGAAAGCGCCGGAGGTTGTGAAAGCGTCGGCAAAGTTCACGCTCTTGGTGGCGGCCAGAGTCAAAGATTCCGTTCCGGCGAAAGTGATGGAGTTGGTGGCGAGGGTGGTGGAATCGGATAGAGTGAGAGTTTTGGCATTGCCCAAAGTGAGGCTGGCGGTGTTGAAAGTGGTAGAATCATTGAGTGTCAA
The DNA here is from genome assembly GCA_041661625.1 of Patescibacteria group bacterium. Classification (NCBI taxonomy): domain Bacteria; species Patescibacteria group bacterium. The sequence goes on from JBAZUB010000009.1 coordinate 7,847, forward strand.
TGTTTTCAAAGCGCCGATCGTGAGTATGCCGGTGGTTGACGTGATGGTGAGCCCTTCGTATGTCGCGTTGGTGATGGCTCCGGCCGCGTCAATATTCCAGTCGGACGAATCAATAGCGACGGTATTCAAGTTCCCGCCGATAGAAACCGCGCCAGCGCTAGTTCCGGTATTAATATTAGTGGCAAAATTGGAAGAAACATTAAGATTGATTATTCCTCCGGTGGAACCGATTGCTCCGGTATTGGTTATCCCCTTAGCCGCGGCGATCGCGCCGGAAGAATTGACCTGGAATAAATCACCATTGCCGACGGTGAGCAAAGCAGCCGGAGTCGCGTCGCCTATGCCGACGTTGCCGACGAAAGAAGAGTTTCCCGCTCCGGAAACCGTTAGCGCGCCGGTCGGGATGCTTACGTTCCCGCCAGTCGTCAGGTTCATCGCGTTCACCCATCCGGCGGAACCGTCGGGAGAATAGTAAAAATTAAATCCCCCGGGATTAGTGTCGCCGCTTTCCCGCACAGAAAACTGCCAAGCCGCGACTGAATTTTGCACCTGAAGCGCCGTATCCGAATTACCGGGCGTTTTAAATAATGAAATAATTCCGCCTGGGAATGACGCCGATTCAACATCAAGAGGATACCCCGGACTAGCCGTCCCTATCCCCACATTTCCCCCGGTAGTGGCAAGATAGGCGGAGCCGGTGGAGGTGAGTTGGGTCGTCGTCGCGTTGCCGTTGGCGTTTAACAGTCCGGCGAGAGTAAGACCGCCATCCGTATTAAAATCAGTTCCGGCGTTGCCGATATTTTCTATCGGATTGGCGTTCATGTTTAGGGTTCCGTAGATATAGGTATTATGGGCGATGATGCCGTTAGCGACGAAATTGTGGGTTCCTTCAACTTCTATGTCATAAACCTGTTCGGCCGGAAGTTGTTTTATGGCCTTAATCTTTTCAAAACTAGCGCCGGTCAGACTGTAGTCAGCGACGGCGATCTCGTCTCCAACGGAAAGCTCGGAGACTTTGGTCCAGGCGAATCTGGCCAAATACGGATGATTGCCCGTTGTTCTAATTTTCTTTCCGCTTTCAGTCTCTATCTCATAAATTGGCTTAACGCCCATGTCCAAAAGTCCTTTGATTTTCGCCGGCTCCAGTTCGCCGGTTTTTTCGTTTAAGGAGAGGACTTCCATCCCGGATTTAATGTCTTTAATCTGGACGTATTTTATATTGACGATTTCCGATTCTTCAAAAGTGGCCTTTTGATTGGCTGAAACGACGACCGGCAATAATGTGTCTCCGGTTACGCACTGTCCGTCCGAATTTACCGTTAAAAGGCTGGCTCCGGTTGAGCTCGCGACGCTAAAGATGTTCTGCCCGGCGCTTCCCTGAATGGACAGCTTCATTAAAGGACTCGTCGTTCCGATGCCGATATTCCCCGCCCCGGAAAAAGTAAAATTATTCCCCGCGAGCGCCACGTCTGTGGACGCGTCCAATGTCATCAGATTTTTGAATTCCGAAAAATCCAAAGAATCGGCAGTAATATTTCCGGCCACAATCGCTCCGTAGCTTGGCGTTGTTCCGCCGTGCAGCACTTGGCTGGAAGTTCCGATTGGAAGTCTTGTTAAATATCCGCTCGCGTCGCGGTAGTAGATATCACCGGTGGCGTCGGAGCCGAGACTCATTGTATTGGACGCGCCGGAAATCGTTCCCGCGGCAATGGTGAGATTGTTATCAAGATAAGCGTCGGCGATTGAAGAGGCGTTCCAGGTTCCGGTTTTAATTATACCGGTTGAGTCAACATACAATCCCGAACCGACCGCGAGAGCGCCGTTAATGTCCAAATTTTCGGCAATGGTTGAGGTTCCGGTGCCGTTTACGCTTAGCAGTCCGGCTAAGGTCAGTCCGCCCCCTGCGTCAAAATCAGTTCCAACGTTGCCGATATTTAATATCAAACCGTCATTCATGTCCAAATCCCCATCCAAAGAAAAACCCCCGGATACGGACAAAAATCCGCCAAGATTAAGATTCTCTCCGATATAGTAACTGCCGGTGGTCGTCGCGTTGCCGCTGTGATACGCTTCGCCGTTTAAATAGCTGTTTCCGACAACGCTGAATTTAGCCGCCGGAGAAGAACTGCCTATGCCGACATTGCCGCTGTAAGCGATATTGAATAAATCATCTCCGTCCGAAGAAAGCGCCCGAAAAATATCGGCCGACTGTCCGACTTTGGCTTTTAAATCCAGCGTTGCGACGGTTGTTGTTGAAGAATCGTTCTGGATAAAAACCGGCTGGTTAAAATCAAAGCGGTCTTTTAAGGAATCCCAAGTAATAACCGCGTTCGGCACGACTACCCCCCGATAAAAAGTCAGGTAGCTGTCTTCCTCGTCGCCGGACGCGTTATCCGTATTCAGAGTAAAAATTGAACTCTGGGTGCCGGAGATGGTTGTTGAAGCGGCCGAAAGATTGTTAGCCACGATCTGGTCAATATAGAAATCATCCCAGTAAAGCGCCGGACTGCCGATATCGCGGGTGGCATTCTGGTCGGGAATTAAACTGGAATTAAAAGATGAATTGATTGTTACGGTATCGGTTGAATCATTGCCGATGCTTACGTTACCGTCGGCTCTAAGGTAGAGCTGATTGGTATTGCCGCCGGTTTTTATTTCAAGATCCCGGACAATCCCGGTACCCGAACTTTGGGTCTGGAGAATAAACCGCTGGAGGTTCCGATCCCAGGTAAAAGAAACTTCTTCCCTGTCGCCGGCGGTTGATCCGTTTACGCCTTTTGCTCGAAGCCAGAAACCGGAGAAGTCGGTGCCGTCGTCGTCTTTCGGCTCTATGACGAGGATGTTGCCGTAACCGGATTTCTGGTTGGTTAAAAAAAGATAGCTTGAAGTCATTTCATCTTCCTGGGAAAAAGAATGAGTTAAGTTGCCGCTGGTTATTCCGAGCGTTCCCGCGACCTCAAGCTTGTAACCGGGGTTTGTTATTCCGATGCCGACATTCCCGTTCCCGTTAATTACAAACCTGTCATTCGTTCCTAAAGCGCTGGATGATGCGATTCGGAAACTGCCGTCAGTGTAATCAAGGCCCATGGTCCATTTGTAGTTCGCACCCGAAGCTGAACTGAATTCAATTGCCGAATCAGCGGCATTATTATAGATGGAGAGTTTTTGATTCGGAGAGGTTGTCCCGATGCCGACGTTGCCGGAACCGAGGAAAGTGAAAGCCGGGTTGGTCGCGGCGTTGCCGAAAGTAATTTGTTCGGCGTCGTCATTCGTGTCAATGTTAATATAGTTATTCGCCCCTTGCCTTGTTAAAAACGCGCTAGCCGTATTGTCGGGAATGTTATTGGTAATTACTCCGGTAGTAACCGTATTCCCGTTCACGGTTACGACTAATCCTTCAATCGTGGTAGTGGCGGCCGAATCGCCTAAGACCAGTTCACCGGTCGCTAAAGTCTCAATTCTCGTTGTCCCGTCGGTTAAGCGGAAAGTTTGGCCGTCCGGATAGGTTAGAAGAATATTTCCGCCGCTCGCGGTAAGGCTGATTCCGACGCCGGTAAAATTAAGGGTTGAATCGGAGAGCATGGCGATTGAAGAAGTGGCGAAGAGATTGTAGGCTCCTCCGGTCCGCTCGGTAATGGCGCCGCCCGCGGTAAAAGTTGACGAGCCGCCGATAGTTGTAAAAGAAGAACCGCCAGCGTTCAGGGTATAATTGCCGGTCGGGGTGTAGATAAAATCGGTTCCGTCAATCGTTACTTCGCCGGTTGAATTGATATCAAAATTATTGGTTTCAAAAGTGATGTTTTGCTCCGAGCCGTTCACGCCGATAGTAATCGCGCCGGTATTATTTAAGGCAAAGGAGGAAGAGTTGATTGTCGTGGCCGCGCCGGTGATATTAATAATCTGGCCGGCAGCGTTGACGGTATAAGTTCCGCCGGTGGAAGTCTCCGTAATACCGGCCGCGCCCGACAAGGTTAAGAGACCGGCTGAGGTTGACCAAGTAGCGGCATCAGCCGAAGTGATAGTCAGTCCTCCGGCCAGGGTTCTCAGGGTTGAAGCGCCGGTAAAATTAATTTTATTGGTGGAAATGTAAGTGGATCCGCTTCCGACTTTCAGCGTTCCGCCTATTTCAAAGTTATCGGCGATGCTGGAAGTACCGGTTCCGTTGACGCTTAGCAGTCCGGCGAGAGTCAGGCCGCCGCCGATCCGGTAACTGCCGGTGGTGGTGGCGTTGCCGTCATGGTAAACATCTCCATGAAAATAGCTGTCTCCGGCTACGCTTAATTTACTCGCCGGACTCGTCGTGCCGATGCCGACGTTGC
>JBAZUB010000010.1 GCA_041661625.1 Patescibacteria group bacterium
TTGTCCCGCCGGTGACGAACGTCACGTTATTGGCATCCGTCGTGCCGATGGTGCTCGTCGTGTTGAATGCATTACCACCTTGTTTGTGGTACAAACCGGAGATTGAAGTGCCAGCGAGGTAGAGGTTAGTAGTTGAAACATAACCCACGGCATCAATATTTGTAGACGATACATTCGTGGCATACAATCTCCTCCAATAATTCGCCGTGCCGCCGAGGTCGTAAGAATTCGTAGTGGATGGCGCGATCGTACCGGCGACTGTCAGTTTGAAGAGATACGGGTTTGTGGTGCCGATGCCGATGTTGCCTCCGCTCAAGATCGTCATCTTGCTGCTATTATTGGTAAAGAACACCAAGTCGTGATTGGTCATCGTGCCAAATTGAGCATTAGTACCTATATACGTCCCAAGACGAATGGTTCCATCAGTCTGCTCAATGCCATATCCGCTTGTTTGAACGGTCAGCTTAGTCGCTGGATTCACCGTCCCAATACCAACGTTGCCACCGCTCAAGATCGTCATCTTACTCGTGCCGGAGATGAAATCAATATTCTTACTGTCTGTATTGCCGATCGTGCTCGTGGTATTAAACGCGTTGCCGCCTTGTTTGTGGTAGAGGCCGGAGATGGAAGTGCCGGCGAGATAGAGGTTGGTGGTTGAGACGTAGCCAACAGCGTCGATGTTCGTAGAGCTGACATTGGTGACAAAAAGATGACGCCAGTAATAAGACGAGGAACCGAGATCATATGCGTTCGTGGATGATGGGCCGACGTTGCCTGCGGACGTGAGTTTAAAGAGGTAAGGATTATTAACACCCAAACCTATATTGCCGGCCAAAATATTGCCACTGTAATCACCCTGAGTACCGTTGCCCACTGCTAAAGTTCCTGTGGCATAACGCGATAGGCCCAAAGAATCATTTGATGCTCCATAAGATGCCCAATTAATCTGTCCCAATCTTCCAACGCGCAAGCCGTCAGCCAAAACATTTGTAACATTTTGTATGCCAAAACCAGCAGCCGAAGCGCCATTTGCATCCACGCCTAAACGCACAGTATTGGCGATTGAAAAACTTAGAGCACTTGTCGTGTAGTACAATCCGGTTCCCGCCTGAGCACTAAAGCCATAAGCCGGATTAGTATTAGTCCCGGATGCGGCAATAAATTTTGTACTTGAGACATAACCCAAGGCATCGACGTTAGTTGAGCTGACATTCTTTGCGAAAAGTTTTCTCCAATACAGCGAGCTGGTGCCCAAGTCATAAGTTAAGGTCGTGCCTGGCGAGACTTGGCCGTAAGCCAGTACGCCGGCTCCCATCAAAGTGCCGGAAGCATAAACTCCATTTGAGGTAAACAGACTCTTCCAGCGATAGTTAGCTGAACCAAGATAATATGAAGCAGTCGTGCCCGGCCTGAAGTCAGAGGTGGATGTCGCTCCAGCGAACTGGAGCCATTTGTTGGTTGTCGCGCCCTGATCCGTCACCTGCTGCAAGTTTGGATTGGCCGAGATGACTTGCGAGCCATTGACCCAAAGATTAGTCGTTGAAACATAACCCGTCGCGTCGATATTCGTCGAGCTAACATTCTTGATGAACAGCTTCCTCCAGTAATTGGATGACGTGCCCAGGTCATAAGTATTTGTCGTACGCGGCGTGATAGTGCCGCCAGCGTTGATGTCTGCCAAATAAGAAGTGCTGGAAACAAACAGGTTCTTCCAGCCATAGGAAGCCGTACCTAAGTCGTACGAGTTATTGGCATTGGGCCGAAGGTTATTGGTGTAGACGTTGGCATTAACCGTCAACGCGCCTGACAACGTGCCGCCAGTAAGCTGGAGATAGCGGGCGTCATGGTTGTGTGAAGTATCGGCTTTGCCCGTGATTAAGCTATCAATATCTTCCAGGCGCAAATCAAGCGAGCCAAAAATGCCGCGAGTCGCTGAATTTCTTGCTTCCAACACTTCAGTCTCGACAGTCGTGGAACCTTGTCCAGCCCAAGTAGCTCCGTCGTAGGCGACAACAGTCAAGCCGCGGATAATGGGCGTACTGCCCGTGCCGGCTGCCATGGTGGCCTTAATCTTTATCTGAGTACCTGGATAAACAAACGGCCAGAGAGTGTTCGCGGCAATCGGGCCTTCCCAGTGCACGCCATTGTCTGCTGAAATATACCAGGTTAAAGAGTTGCCTGTCCCTACACCACCGGTGTAATTGAATTTTGCCTGAGTGTAATTAGCTCCCGCCGAAGTCAAAATTGCATTGGTCTGGAAGACATTGGAGGCTTCATAGATAACTTGCGATTTGGCGATCCAATTGCCATAGAGCGGGAAATAATAATAACCATTGTATTGTGCTGGTGCAAAGTTATACCCGGCCGTAAAGACGTTGTTACCGGTTTGCTTACCAGCCGTGGCGATGACGAAAAAATTCTGGGCATTAATATCAAATATCAGGTAACCATTAGGAGATGAACCGTATTGCGAACCAAGCCAAATTTGATTCCCAATTTTGGATATGCTGTTGTGGTAGCTGGCCATGCCGGTTTCCGAATCAATCCGATGGAAAGTGTTGGCCACATAACCCGTTGTCTTGGAGATTTCCTGGAAACTGTTATAAGTGGAAAGCCAAACCTTGTCCGAATCAACCGGGTCTTGGAAAGAGCCGTAAACCGCATTCGTATAACTGTTTAGCCCAGGAGAGCCGCCGGCTACATAGCTTGCCTCAAGCGTCTCCGTATCCATGTTCCAGATGTAGAAACCGGTGTCGCTTGAAATATGCAGTTTATTGCCAACTACCTGCGAGTTCCAGACCGTAGCTGGCAACCCGGTCGCAACACCATAATTGGTAAAGGTTTGGGTATTAACATCAAACGCCTGCATGTATAGGCTGGATGGGAAAAGATATATCTTGCCGTTGTAGTACTGCAAAGTGTTATCGTAGTATAAACATGCGTTGCTCAATATCGTTGAATTCCCAGTGGTGTAGGTCGTGACAGTACCAGCGTCAATGTCAATCTTGTTCAAGCCATAACCGCTATAGCTCATTACATACAAATCATTATTCACTGTGTCCAAGGCCTGCGAGTTCCAGTAATTGCCAGGCAAGGCAGGACTAGAGGCTGTGTTGTATTCCTTGTAGATGGTGTCCGTAGCAAGATTAAAAATGTGAACGCCATAAGACCAGTCAGTTTCATACAGGTAGTTGCCGTTGACGATCAAGCGGCCCATTGGGTAAGCAGAATTGCCATATGAGTAGCCAGCAATGGGTATGCCATAAGCCCATGCGTCGTGGTCGTTTTGGACTGAGCCTACCTGGGTATTGTATGCGCCCGTTGTATTAACCAGATCAACATCAGATACGCCGGACGAAAGATTGACGCTCTTTAACGCGGCATTGCTGATGACTGATGAATAGTTGGTAACAATGCCATTTAAACGATCATTGAGTGTGCTGTAAGTCGTACGAGCGGTCACGATTTCTGGCACGCGATCGCCGGCGATATTGCCTGAATTATCGACGACAACCGTGGAACCCACGCCAAAGCCTCCGGTGGAAGTGACCGCGCCGCTGACCGAAATGCCATGTGAGAAACTGATCGGTCCGGAACTCTGAAAGCCTAATGCCGTGGAGCCGGTGCCTATGGTGAGCGCACTCGTGGCGGAGATCGTAGCCGACCCGCTGAATTTTAAGTTCCCTAGAATCTCAAGTCTTTCCGTGGGATTATTAACGCCGATGCCGACATTCCCCCCGCGGAGGATAGTCATCTTACTCGTATTATTCGTCAGGAAAGAAAGATCATTGTTGTCTATCGTCCCCAATGTCCCGGTCGTGGCAAAGGCATTGCCGTTTTGCGCGAAGTAATTGCCAGGCGTGAATTGAGAACCGTTGATGTAGAGTTGGGAAGTCGAAACATAGCCTGTCGCGTCAATGTTGGTCGAGCTGACGTTGGTGACAAAAAGTTTGCGCCAATTCAACGAGCTGGTACCAAGGTCATAGGTATTTGTCGTGCCCGGATTGACATTGCCATAAGTCACCACGCCGCCGCTCATGATCGTGCCAGAGGCATAGATGCCGCCCGTATTGCTGATGGTTAACCTATTTGTAAATGAGGCTGGATTGCCGGCTGATCCGGAAGCAGCCGTATAAAACGTAAAGTTACCGCTGGTGATCGGGTCTATATAAGTTGCAAAACCAGCCTGTCTGTATTTGAAGCCGCTACTGTAATAAGTGTTGGCATTCAAGCTTGTACCCAAGTCAAATTCCAAGCCGCTACGTGCGCGAACTGTGCCAGCCACATCTAAACGTTGGGTTGGCGCAGAGGTATTGATGCCAACCAAACCCGTGCCATCAATCGTTAGCCTGTCGTTAGTGCCAAGCGCGGTTGAAGAAGAAATTTTGAACTTACCGCCGTCGTTCTTGTCCGCGCCGATTGTCCAGCTTAAAGTCGCAGACGTGCTAGTGACATTGAAGCCCAGGTCAGCATTGCCGGCAGTTCCGGCCGCGCCGGTTCCGGTGATCGTCAATTTATTGGCAGGAGCTGTGGCGCCAATGCCAACGTTGCCTGATGTCAAGACAGTCATCTTTGCATCAGAGAGATTGTGGCCTGTGCCGATCGTATAGGCAGAGTTTGCTCCACCTCCGTTGTAAGCCGTTCCCGTCATCCAGTCCACCGTATCCGCAGTTGAGTATTTAAGTAGTGCATAACGGATATTGCTCGACCGATCAATCAGAACGCCTGTGAATCCGCCGGCATTTACATTCTGGAATTTAGCTACGTCTACGGCCGAGGCAGTGTCAGTATAAACATGCAACAACTTATTTGGATTGACTGTGCCGATTCCGACATTCCCTCCGCTCAAAATGGTCATCTTGCTTGTCCCGCCGGTGACGAACGTCACGTTATTGGCATCCGTCGTGCCGATCGTGCTCGTCGTGTTAAACGCATTGCCTCCTTGTTTGTGATAAAGGCCGGAGATGCTTGTGCCGCTCAGATACAAGTTAGTCGTCGAGACGTAACCCGTGGCATCGATATTTGTAGACGAGACGTTCGTGGCGAATAGTTTGCGCCAGTAATAAGAGCTCGCGCCCAAGTCATATAAGTTTGTAGTTGAGGGTGCGATTGTACCAGCGACAGTGAGCTTATAGAGATAAGGATTGACCGTACCAATACCGACGTTGCCAGTTTGACTTATAAGCATCCTGGAATCGGCCGTTGTTGGATCAAGCGCGCCTGTATTAAATGAAATTCCATAATATCCTGACACGAAGGTGGCGTTGCTGCCATTTATATTCTTTGATCCTAATATCCTTCCCTTGTTCTTGACCTCAATATAAAAAGGATAGGTGGAATCATATTGTTGAACAAGATCGGTGTAATAACCTGAAGGACTTGCTGCCGTAGACAATCTCAACTGACTGCTGTCGCTCGAAACCTCTAATTTCGTGATTGGATTCACCGTCCCAATACCCACATTGCCTCCGTTCAAAATCGTCATCTTGCTTGTCCCGCCGGTGACGAACGTCACGTTCTTGGCGTCTGTCGTGCCGATGGTGCTTGTCACTCCAAACGCATTGCCGCCTTGTTTGTGATACAAGCTACTGATCGAGGTTCCGCTGAGGTAGAGGTTGGTCGTTGAGACGTAACCCAACGCGTCGATGTTCGTCGAACTGACGTTGGTGACAAAAAGATGACGCCAGTAAGTAGAAGATGAACCTAGGTCATATGAGTTGTTGGCGGTTGGGACTATGTTGCCGGACGAATTGATTGCGCCGAGCCAAGATGTGCCGCTCACGGACAGGAGCGTGGACGTTACGTTGGAGGAAATTAATTTTTGAAGATAAGACGTGCTGGAAGCGAATACTCCGGCCCATGATTGGTTGATCAAGCCCAATCCTATGCTGTTGTTTGAGGTTGGGATTATGTCCGCAGTTCTGAATCTCACTTTTTCCGCACCTCCAAGCGAAACGCTTATATTGTCTCCCGAAAAGGAATAAAAACCAGAATTGGGATCGCCTTGGAACGTGTAAGAAGGAGCGGTAGCAGAACCTATGCCTGCAATTATTTTCGTACTAGAGACATATGTCAGCGCGTCAATGCGGCTGGATGAGACGTTGGTCGCATACAATCTCCTCCAATAATTCGCCGTGCCGCCGAGGTCGTAAGAATTCGTAGTGGATGGCGCGACAGAACCTGCGACAGTAAGCTTGAAGAGGTATGGGTTGGTGGTGCCAATGCCGACGTTGCCGCCATCCTTAAAGTACATGTAGTCTGTATAGTTGGCACCCGCCGCATCTTTTCTTCCAATGCCAAAACCATAACCAGTCCCGTCTGATTCATAAGCTAAATGCGCGATTTGTGGGTACGTACCTGTATCAAGGCCTGCTTGATTACCGCCTAAACCAGCTATAGCTAGTTTGCCGTGCGGGTTCACAACACCCACACCAACATTCCCACCGCTCAAAATCGTCATCTTGGACGTGCCCCCCGTGACGAACGTCACGTTATTGGCATCCGTAGTGCCGATGGTGCTTGTCGTGTTAAACGCATTGCCTCCCTGCTTGTGATACAGACCGGAAATTGAAGTGCCGCTTAAATACAAGTTAGTTGTTGAGACATAACCCAGGGCGTCGATGTTCGTCGAACTGACGTTGGTGGCGAAAAGTTTTTTCCAATAATAAGTCGAGTCGCCGAGAGTCCTAAGATTAGTAACATTTGGAATTACGTTGTTGCCAAACATGATCGCGGATGAAAGCACCGAACTGATTGTCATCCCGGCTGAAGATTGGAGGGTAGCCGTACCGTCGGATATCATGTTCATCTTGAAGAACCTGTTGCTAGTCGCGGCAACCAATCCCATGTCGGTCCCTGACGCAGTTACATTCCCTGAAGAATCGACGTAGAACTTACCGAGATTGTAACCCGTGGTTTTACCGAGTTTGATCGTCCTGTCCGCTAAAAGGTTGGTGGAGCTGACATAACCTGTTGCGTCGATGTTGGTGGAGCTGGCGTTGGTGACGAAAAGCTTGCGCCAGTAAGCAGCAGATGAACCGAGATCATATGCATTGTTCATCGTCGGCAAAATACTCGCGGTTGACGACACGCCATTGACGCGGATCGGATTGGTCGTCACGTAACCCTGATTGGTGACTTGCTGTAAATTCGGGTTGGCTGAAATAATTTGAGAGCCATTCACCCAAAGGTTGGTGGTTGAGACATACCCCAACGCGTCGATATTCGTCGAGCTGACATTTTTGACGAACAGCTTGCGCCAATACAACGAGCTGGTACCGAGGTCATAAGTTAAAGTCGTGCCGGGCGAAACTTGGCCGTAAGCCAACACTCCTGCTCCCATCAAAGTACCCGAGGCATATACTTCATTTGAAGTGAATAAACTCTTCCAGCGGTAGTTGGCTGAACCGAGATAATATGAAGCCGTCGTCCCCGGCCTAAAGTCAGAAGTCGAAGTCGCGCCCGCAAATTGGATCCACTTATTAGTTGTTGCACCCTGGTCAGTTACTTGTTGGAGCGTCGAAGTACTAATACTTACCTTATGATCTACGTAGTGCTTGGTGGCGGCATGTAAATCCAAAGTAGGATCACCGCCTAAAGTAAGCGTCCCCGAAATATCCGCATTGCCATTAATATCAATGAATGGCGCTGTTAAATCAATTTCCTCAATTGCATTAAGCTGGATCTGCGAGTTGGCGCCTAATGTATTAAGCACGATGTTAGCGCTTGGATTGCTGGTCTGTTGGGTAATGGAATTGGCACTAGTAATCTGAGTCTGGTTAATACTGGAGAAGGAAACGTTTCCACTGCCGGTGGATGTAAATAAGACATTACCCGAACCAGCAGAATTAAACTGGAGATTTCCGCTACCCGAAGTCTGCACTTGCAAGGTCTGGTTGCTATCCGCCGTAAAATTCATCTGGCCGCCCAAGCTTTCCAAAACCTTTTTATCGTTCATGTAAAGTGAATTACCGCCCATGAACACTTCTCCGACGTATATCGCGCCAAACCGAGTTGTGGTGGAACCAAGATCTATCGTGTTTGTAACGGATGGTATGATATCACCCGTGGTAGTTATGCCTCCAACCACGATCGGGTTGGTCGTGACGTAGCCCTGATCCGTGACTTGTTGCAAATTCGGATTGGCGGCAACCACCTGTGAACCATTCACCCAAAGACTTGTCGTCGACACATACCCCAAAGCATCTATATTAGTTGAACTGACATTTTTGACGAACAGTTTACGCCAATACAGCGAGCTGGTACCAAGATCATAAGTTAAAGTTGTGCCTGGCGAAACTTGGCCGTAAGCCAATACTCCTGATCCCATCAAAGTGCCCGAGGCATAGACTCCATTTGAAGTGAACAAATCCCTCCAACGCATACTTGCTATACCTAAATCATACAAATGATCTGTCGTCGGCAAGATGCTCGCAGTCGATGACACGCCATTCACGCGAATCGGGTTGGTCGTGACGTAGCCCTGGTTTGTTACCTGTTGCAAATTTGGATTGGCTGAAATAATCTGAGAGCCATTCACCCAAAGGTTTGTCGTCGACACATAACCCAAAGCATCAATATTGGTCGAGCTGACGTTCGTGGCAAAAAGCTTACGCCAATAGTTAGAGCTTGATCCTAAGTCATAAGTCAAAGTCGTCCGTGGGGTGATAGTTCCTCCGGCGTTGATGTCAGCCAGGTAGGAAGTGGAAGAAACGAAGAGGTTCTTGATGGCTCCGCTATAAGCACCGATGTCAGTTGAGTTGTTTTGATCAGGTCTTAGTGTTTGATAGAACCTGACTGAAGCGTTTTGGACTCCGTTGGCTGCCCCATTGCTCTGGGCATACATGTCCAAAAATGGATTTGATCCAACGGCAAAGATATAACCCTGTCTGGTGCCGGCAGGAGGAGTGGCCGTCAAAGGTTCATCGATTAAAGTCAAAGGACCTCCGGCGTCAGCGGTTAATCTGGTGGCTCCTGTATATATGATGCCGGTTGAAGTGACATTCCTGGCATATATGTCCCCTGTTGTCATGATCGTGCCGGAAGCATAGACATTTCTCCAGGCTAAAGTGGCAGAACCTAAGTCATACTGATTATTGACAGTTGGGATGATGTTGCCGGCCGCATTAACGGCTGCCAGGTATGAAGTACTGCCAACATACAAACTCCTCCAGGTATGGGCCGCTGAGCCTAAGTCATACGAGTTGGTCGTGGATGGCGCGACCGTGCCGGCGACCGTCAGTTTGTATAGGTATGGGTTAGAGGTGCCAATGCCGACGTTGCCCGTATTCTTAAGCGTCATCACGGCCGCATTGTTCGTGCCCAAGGTGAAATCATAGTTATCAGCTGTACCAAAGGCGAGGGGGGTATTATTGGAATAACCGGCCATTAAATCGGCATTGCTGACGCCAAGAGTCGTTCCAGCTCTTGTATCACCGCCTGCTAAAAACTGGAAGTTGTGTCCTGCTACGTTATTTGCGACAACCAATCTGGCATAACCTACCGTGTCAGTTGATTTGATTTGAACTGCTCCGGCTGGGCCATAAACCTCAAGCTGTGTGCTTGGATTCACTGTACCGATACCCACGCTTCCACTATTCAAGATAGTCATCTTACTCGTACCTCCCGTCACGAAAGTTACATTCTTGGCATCCGTCGTGCCGATGGTGCTGGTCGTGTTAAACGCATTGCCTCCCTGCTTGTGATACAGGCCTGAGATGGAAGTGCCGCTCAAATACAAGTTAGTTGTTGAGACATAGCCTAAAGCGTCAACGTTGGTTGAACTGACATTGGTGACGAACAGATGACGCCAGTAATAAGAACTGGCACCCAAGTCATATGTATTCGTCGTGCGCGGTGTGATTGTTCCGCCTGCATTAATGCCGGCTAAGTAAGAAGTGCTGGAAACATAAAGATTTGCCCAGGATAAAGTTGGAGAACCTAAATTTTTGGAATTATTGGTTCCTGGAGACAAGTTGTTGTAAACAGTAACCCAGCTTGAACCAACATCAAGTTTAAGCGAACCGCCCGAAACCAGTCCGACGCTATTATCAGAAGTATGGTATATGCCCGTATCTGGATCGCCTTGGAAGGTAAAAGCCGGGGCACCCACCGTGCCTAAACCAGCATAGAACCTGGTGCTTGAGACATAACCCAGAGCGTCAATGTTGGTGGAGCTGACGTTCGTGGCATACAATCTCCTCCAATAATTATCTGTGCCGCCCAAGTCATACGAATTCGTGGTTGATGGCGCGATCGTACCAGCGACTGTTAGTTTGAAGAGGTATGGGTTCGTAGTTCCGATGCCGACGTTGCCGTTTCTATCAATTCTCAATTTTTCAGTTGGAGTGACATTGGCATAATTTGTCGTTGTATAAAACGCCAACTCACCTTCAGAAAGTGCACCTGTCGGCACACCGATTCTGGCAGCGCCATTTGTATTTCCATTTATCAGAAAATCCAGCGACTGGACAGATGAGACTGCACTATAAGCTCCGTCAAGAACAAGCGTACCTTGAACAGTTGATGCTCCGATCGCTTCGCCTCTAACCACTAACTTGTTTTGCGGCGCTGTCGTTCCTATGCCGATACGCCCATTATTCAAGACTGTGATTCTGCTTGTATCATTCGTCTTGAACGTCAGGTTATAGTTGTCCGTCGTGCCAACAGTGCTCGTCGTGCCGAATGCATTGCCTCCTTGTTTGTGATATAGGCCGGAGATTGAGGTGCCGCTCAAATACAAGTTAGTTGTTGAGACGTAGCCCAGAGCGTCGATGTTGGTCGAACTGACGTTGGTGACGAACAGATGACGCCAGTAATAAGAACTTGCACCAAGGTCATATGAGTTGTTTGCATTTGGCCCAACATTGCCCGCGACTTGAAGCTTGAAGCTAGTTGGGCTGGCTGTATTGATGCCCACGTTCCCATTACCATCAATCACCAACCTATCGTTTGTCCCAAGCGCCGTTGACGATGAAATCTTGAATTTTCCTCCGTCCGCATGGTCAGCCCCGATGGTCCAGCTCGAATTGGCGCCAGTGGTCGTGGCTGTGAAGC
>JBAZUB010000011.1 GCA_041661625.1 Patescibacteria group bacterium
ATGCTCCGATTCAAACAGCCTTAGTGCCGATATCTGGGATTCATAACATTATTGTTTGCGGTATCCGCAAAGCGAGCGAGCTGGTTCAATCTGAAACAGTAACAGGTGGTTTCACCTTCGAGTAGGAGTTGACGTGGCCGATATAGAGAAAACTGGTGATTGGGACGGATTCGCAGCGATTCTAGCGAAAGCGTCAAGCCAGTTCAAATCCAATGTCAAAGACGCTACGAATACGAGCGGACGGTTACTCGAAGGGAAAATAGTCCAGCGGATATCGTCTGGGCAAGTTATGCCAGCAACGAGTCCGAGGTTTACAGCCTGGAAAGAGGCGCACGGATACTCAGGCACGACCCTAATCATGACTAGCAGTTTGATTAATGCCATTAAATACGAAAACAAAGATTGGGCCGAGGGTTTTGTTGGTGTGAAACGAAGCGCTGTTAGTAACGACGGTAAGAGCCTGATTAATGTGGCGCTGGCTCACGAATATGGCAAGGGGAGAAAATCCAGGCCCTTTATTAGGCCGGTGATTGAATCCGAAGGCCCAAAAATCGCTGAGGTTTATCAGCAGGCAATCGACGAGACATTTAAGAAATGATCGCATTGGTTGACACACACATAATCGAGCAACTCCAGCGGGTAAAACGCGAGGACATTTCTGTTACTGTGTATGGCCCCGGAGCGGCGAGACCCAAGGGAAAGATGGTCCCGCCCTGCTATGCCGTCAGCCACTATATGCCGCCGCAGCCGGACATGACCAAGACGAGGCCATATCTCGATGATTACGAGCCGTCGGATAAACAGGCGGTCGTTATCTATCCCAAAGCGTTCGATGAGAACGGAGATCCAATTGAGATTACCGGACCAGATTCGTGGACACATCGCAAATGGCCGATACCGCACAACCTGTTTTACCAAATTGACCTTGTCGCGACCGATCAGAACGAAGCTTACGCCCTATATCTGGGGCTCGTTGAAGCGTTACCTATACCCTACATGTTCCGGATCGGGAGTTGCGCTGTGAAAATGATCGAAGCGGCCAAACCAGCGAACCTAAATGAGGTGGAGAAGCCGCTATTTAGAAGCTCTTACAGCTACAAATGTAGCAATGTTTGGACCGCCCGGTCACTAAGCGACACGGTCCCAGGAATAAAAATAATGGACAGGCGGCTTATGCTGTCTGACCCGCAATAGCGAAGGAGGCCCTGTGATGGCCAAAAAACAAACAGAATACGCCCCGGAAATATTGGTTGAAGAGCCAACAGTCCCGGCCACAGAAGGGCCTATGGATTACCGCAGGGCAGTGAACCTGAGCAATAGGCCACTCATGGGCCTTCCGCTTGGGGATGGTACGACCATATCGATGTCCTCTGGCCCCTTTTCCAAAAACGACACACACATCAGTAGGCCGTTTTTGAATAAATTCGTGGGCTCATACCTAAAGCGGCTTGAAAAAGCGGGCAAAATCAAACTTGTCCCTGACAGAGGAGACGCATAATGGCCTACGTAGGACGCAAACGAGCAATAGTTGAGAATTACGATTTATCGGGGCGGCCCGCATCGACCTCCGTGGGTTTTACGGTCGCATTGACTCAGACATTAAAAGGCAAGGTTGGCGTGCCTTATATGTTCGGCAAGGGCGATGAAGCCCGTTTCATCGAAACAATGGGTGACACGACCGACTTGTTTCCAGGTCCGGCGATGTGTTTGACCACAATCAAAAACGGCGGGAATCTAATTGTTTTTCGTGTTGCGCATTATACGGATATTGCCGACGCTGCCACTTGCACAACACTCCCAGCATCTTGCCTAATAGAGGACAGGGGCGGGACCCCAACAGCGGGCGCGGCTATCAGCGCAGCGGGACCATTCCTATTCCAATTGCCGATAGCAGGCGCTTTTACCGGATCAGAGATTGGACCGTTTATTTTCGCATTAGACACCAACGACAAGTTCAAAATCCGTGTTCGACATGCAACTGTCTGGGGATCGCCTCAGACTGTTCAATTCGCAGCGGCTGAAACTACAGCGCAAGTTACGTGCGACCAGATAAACGCTCAAACAGACGGTATAAACGCTACTGTCTCGGTGGGCAAGGTTCACGTAGCCACTACAGACGCTAACGATGACGTTGAAATTCTGACTGTCACTTACGATTGTTATTCAACGCTCGGTATATCAGAAGTAGAACACAACCACACTGAAGGCACAATCGGGCTCAGTGTTTCGATTGACGGCGAAGCGGACCAAGACTTTGTTTTCGCGCCGACAGGCAGCGAGACAAGCACATTCTATCTAACCTCTGCTCAAGTGGCGACTCAGATGTCTGCGTTGACAGACGCGACCGTTTCGAGCGCACAAGGCAAGGTAACTTTAACCTCTGATACAATTGGTGTCGACTCAACCGTTCAGGTTAACGCTGCTAGTACGGCCCTTGCGGTATTTGGATTCGACTCAACTGAGCATGTGGGCGCATCAGGAGCAGTGGTTGAGGCATGGAAACTCGAACTCACCGGGCCGGGCGCTTACGGCAACAGTAGCGCAATCTATTTTTATGAGAGTCCTCGCAGCCCCGGCGAGCGCATGGATTACAGAAGAATCACACCGGGCGAGAAGGAAGTCTACTACCCGAATCTGAGCCGTGATCCGAATGACGCATTTTTCTGGAAAAACTATATCAACGTCCACGATGAGGGTGTGACTATCACTGATGTCGCCTCCCCGAACGTCGCGCCGTATGACTGGCCTGCGCTCAACAGCGTAGGGATAACACTCAGCGGCGGTTCTGATGGAACAACAGTTCTCACCGATGCGGACTGGATCGGCCATTCAGTTTCTAAAACGGGCTTCTACGCCATAGACAAATGCCGAATCCCAATCATCCATTTTTTTGCGTTTGGCACGGAATCCAACGTAGTCCACGAATACGCTAAAATCTGGGCTGAATCCAGGATAGCGAAATTTTATCATGGGGCCACGCCAGCGGGAATGACTCCAGATGAGGCTGTCGATTACGTGGAGGGGAACCCGCCGGATTATAGCCATGCGGCATTCAATAGCGCGAGCATGAGTTTAATCACAAAAGAGCCGGTGGTGTATGACAGCCGCAACAACGGAACAGTGGCTATTAATGGACTGCCTTACCTCGCCGCTGCGATAACCCGCACCGAAGAGGTTTACGGACCAGGTATGGCGCCATTTGGCATAAAACGCGGGCAATGTCCCGGAGTGCTCGATATTGAAGACAATGTGGATGAGGATACCGCCGGATGGGATCTGCTATCACTTCACCAGCTCAACGCAGTTGTAATGCTCAAGAACAGTGACCGCAACAGGGGAAACCAAGGGGTTTATTTGTGGGGCGGTTACACGATGCAACAGAACCCCAACAAAATGCAGGATTGGGCGATTGTCTGGTTACTCAAGGCGTACGAGTTGCGGACCTATCCGATTCTCCAGCGCTATATCCACGACCCGAACAGACCCAGCATTTGGGGTGAGCTGAAACGAGAGATGGCGCCGATGTTCCGCGAGGATCTTAGAAAAGAGAAATTCGCCGGGATATTTGTGGAATTTGACGATGGGTCGTATTTTGCGGATGGCGAACTCAAAGGAGCAGTGTTGAACACCGCCGATTCAATGGATATGGGTGAATATATTTGCCGGATTCTGATTAAGCCATTTTCGCAGATCGGCTGGCCAATTGCGCAATTTGGGACAATGCGAACCGGCGACCCGTGGGCGACATACGCTACGAGCGCAACATTGCCGAACTTTATCCGGCTGTAACGAAGGCAGGGAATAGGAGAAACACAAAATGATAAGTGGTGCGCAAATAATAGAAAATCCGCTGCCAGTCAGCAAATTTATCGCAAACATCACGGGTGTGAGCCCATTTGTGGTAACCAAATATAAAGCCCCTAAGTCTGAGGTCGGGGTGCGAGTACTCGAGAGCGGAGGCCAGACGATTCCTGTCAAACACGCGGGATCTCACAAGGGTTACGAATTCTCGATGACCATCATAATCCCCGCAACAGGAACACAACGCACATTTCTATGGAATAAACACAAAGCCGTACTCACCAGGGACAAAAGCCTGTATTCGTTCGATATGAGCGTAACGCACCTTGGGCCTGATGATGAGCCGTCGCTGGAATACACGCACGACAACGCATGGATCAAAAGCATGGATCCCGAAGAACTAGACGGAACCAAGCACGACGACAATATGACCTGGAAACTGGAGCTGGTGTGTGACGATTTCGACCAGGTGGAGCGATAAACGATGGCCGGTTATATCGAACGAGAGTTTCAATTAATAGTCTCCGGGCTAGATTGTATAGTCCGGGGACAGGACGGTAACTGGGAACAATACCTGTTCGATAATACCGAGCGTATAAACGAGGCCCTCCCAGAGTATTGGGCAGGGTTAACCTTGATGCTTGGTGATAACGAGAAGGTGAAAACAAGGGACCTGCTTGAATTGAGAAGCCCTGATCTTAACCAGATAGCAATTGAGATTTTCCGCGCCGGGACGTTGACAGATTCTATAATTCTCCGGGGTAAATGTTCGGAATGCAAGAAATCAGTTAACTGGGCCAAGGATCTCGCGACACTAGATTTCATGCCGATCCCGGATGACAAAACTGGACCCGACCCAACGTTTGAATTCACAACGCCACAATGGGGAACCGAGGTCGTCTGGGGTTATCTCACCGGCCAACAGGAACTCGAACAGAGAAAAATTCCGGGATTTAATCCTACTCGGCAAACATGGAAAGCTATTCGTTCTGTAAATGGCAGGACTGACTTCACGCTAAAAGAAGTGCTGGCGTGGCCGATTGCTGATCAAGAGGCTATCAGGGGAGAGATTGAAGACAAGCAGTGCGGTTACGATCCTCGTATCTGGCTAGAACACACTTGCGGAAGCGAGGTTGTGATTAATCTCCTCGGGGACCCTTCTTTTATGATGCCAGGAATCCATTCAGCGGCGAGGCGCTCGCGAATCTAGGGTTTTACCTGGGGTATAAATCCTGGCAGTTGTTTTTTGGTGGGCACGACATAAGGCAAGAGATTTTTAATTGCCACTATCACCTAAAGCAAGACATCGAGGCGACCTGGCGACTCGCCTCCTCTAAGCGACGGTTGGCGTGGGAACAATGGGAAAAGCAACAGGCTTATGAAGAGAAACAACGACCAAAGAGCTAGGCTGTAGAATGAGCGCAATCACCGACGTTGGCGTAAATTTCAAAATGGAGGGGATGAGCGACTTCCAGAGCAGGTTACAAACGTTGGAAAGCCAATGGAAAAGTTTCTCTAGTGCAATGGATAAAGCGCCTAAAGTTAACGAACATTTCCAGAAAATTGGAGATCATGTCGGAAACATTCAGCAAAAACTCGGAGGAGTTATTACGGCTGGTAAAGCTGCTTTAGCAGCACTACTAGCCTTTGAGGGGGCCAAAAAGGCACTTAAATGGGGGATTGGAAATGAAGAAGTTGCGGAAGCTAGGACATTTGCTACATTTTCGATGCCCACTGATGTTCGAGAAGCATTTCTGCCAGAATATGCGAAGATCAGAGAGGAATTCAAGGCATCTATGGCCGATCTGGAGATAGCGGGGTATCAAATCTCTTCAGCTATGGCCGGAAAACCTCTACAAGAGCAGATTGAAGCCCTGCGAACAATGGGATATTACGCTAAGTTATTAGGATCTGACTTCACGACTGCGGCCAAATTCTACAAAGGATTCCTCGCTGCTTACGGCGAAAACTTACCAGCCGATAAACGAAAAACATTTGCTGAAGACACAATGGGAAACTTGCTTTCAGTAGCAAGGGATACACAGGTTGATCCTAAGGAACTTGCCTTGGGAATAAGTCAGGCCGCTCCTAGTTATTCCGAGCTTAAAGTCCCTGCCTCTCGGATGATTGCAGAGGTATCCCAATTGATGGCCGCTATGAAAGAACCAGCCAGGGCTGGCACAGCAGCGCGAACATTCTATGATCGGGCGACCGATATCGTCGGCAAGGTAGCTGAAGCTCAATACAAAATGGATTATATGAGCGGGAAAATCCAGGGGGCTCCCAGAGATTGGGGTCATCTGCGTGACCTGAAATGGAAAGCCGAACATGCACAGAAGGGTTCACAAGAACAGTTGATGGCCAGCCACGACCTGAAAGAAATGATGGCAAACGCTCCATATAAGGGGGATGTTGTTTCTGAACAGGCCGAGGAATCATTAAGATCGGGGAACCTTGACAACTTTTGGAAACTGTTTGGACCGTTAGTAAAAAAACTCCGATCAGAAAAGGGTGGGTTTAAGGCTCTTGAAAAAGCGGTTGGGACCGAACTTAGCTCGGCTGTTTTAATTCTATCAAAAGGATACGAAACAGGCGCAATCCAAGAAAAGGATACGCTTGGGGCTGTAAGCACTTTTGCTAAGGCGAAAAAATTAATAGACGACGCCAAGATGCACGAACTTCCCGAACAGTGGGCCTTAGTAACCCAGGCCGCGGAAACTCTCTCTGTAACAATGAAAACTGTATTTCATGATCCCTTGGAAACTCTTCTGGTTTCATGGCAAAAACTACTTCTCGATATATCAAAGGGTCTTACGGGAGAGGGGCCTTTGGGCCAAATAAAACAAGGCATGGGAAGCCTGAGCAAAGGAGTTACCGAGAGCTTTAGAGAAGCGCAAGAAAAAGCACACCCCGGAACGAGCGATAAGAGTTTTGCAGAAGCGACCCGTGAGAAGATAGAGGGAATGGACCTTAAGGCATGGGAAACCGCTGGGAGACAGATTGGCGAAGCTGCTTCAACTTTTGTCGAAACAATGAGCGCCTTAAAAAACCTGATTAGCCAATTATCAAAAGCAATTGGGCCACTTGTTACGCCAGAAAATATAGGAGCGACACTTACGGGCGGTCTTTTGTCTAAACTCGGAGACGGCGCTATAGAAAAAGCGCTCTTATTTACTCTTGGAGCTATGGGATATAAGGCCCTTTCTAATGCTCCAGCACGACCGTCAACCGCTGAACCTGGTGTGCTTGAAAGAGAAACGGGATATAACGCTGCCGGGCAAAAACTTACAACGCCAACGGATCGCCAAAACTATATGCCATCGCAATTACAAGCGCCTACCGGCGGTTGGGGATTACCTCAGGTTAATATAACATCTCAGCCTCAAGTTACGATTAATTGCGACGACCAGAAAATTAAAGATGCGTTGAAAGCAGAAGTCAAGGAAGAGGTCAAAACGGATCTCCAGAATGACCAGGCCCGTAACCGTGGCAATGCGAACGATGACGGGATACGTCGATGAGCAATTTCATCCGAGGCATGATTCTCCCAATTGATGGCGGCATTCCGGTCCCGTTTCAATGGAATCCCCGCGA
>JBAZUB010000012.1 GCA_041661625.1 Patescibacteria group bacterium
TGGTGTGGAGGGCCTGGGTGAGTGCTGATAAGTCTTGTTGACGCTTACTGTCACGGGCTTCTTGCAAGAGCTGAGCGGGATTGAGGGTTATAACGATAGCGGCGACTAAGACGGCGAGGATACCGATGACGATGAGCAGTTCGATAAGGGTGAAGGATTTGGGGCTGGACATACGCATTTCATGGTAAGAATGACCCTAAGAAATCACCTAGTCCGGACACACCATGCCGCCTGGAACGAAGTTTAAGATTGACCCATAAGAAGAGCCAAATTGATTTTGAGCTTTTATTCGAACATACCACGTTGTTGGGTAGAGATTCCCCACTAAAGTAGAAACGCTTGACGACACGTTCCCTGTAACGTTCTGCCCTGCCGTTGAATAACTAAAAAGAGTCGGGGATGTCCCATACTCAAACCACGCTGTTGTTGAAATATTGTGCGGATTTACCGATCCGTACAAAGTTGCGGCAATTGCACAGATGACTGCCGCCGGAAGCGTTTGGACATCGGGCAAAACAGGAGTCATTCCAAACACCGTCGACTGTAACAACGTCAGATTGTTTCCATTTTCATAACGCACTGAATTGGTTCCTCCGTCGGTAGACCCCTGAGGAATGTATTTAGTTGACTCAAGAGGAACGCTCACTTCCCAGATACCATTGGCTTGAGGGGTATAGGCGTAAAAATTATTGCTCGTCGTAGCATTGACCGGATCGGCGGGAAGCGTGGGGAGAAGGGCCCCTCCCGCAATATTGAAATTAACGGGGATCCAGCCGGTACCATCGCTTTTCTGAGGGTTAGTTGAGGAAACACAGCTATACACCCAGCCGGAAGGAAGCGATGGGAGACCCAAGTTTGTACAGGTAGCCGAGGTGTCGGGGATAGAAATGTAGACGGTTGAAGCAGTCCCCAGAGAGATGGGGGGTTGGATAGCCTGCAAGACTCCCATAGCTTTGTTGAGAGCCACGGTGTCCGCAAGACGCTTGGCATCGCGGGCTTGAGCTAAAAGCTGGGTGGGGTTAAGGATCACAACAATGGAGGCGACCAGCACCGCCAAAATACCGACGACAATTAATAACTCAATGAGAGTAAAGGAGGAAATACGACGCATAAGAGGAAGACAAAAGAGACCGAAAAGGATTTCTTTGTTTATTCACTATGCAGTATATCACACGACAAAATATCCCGCGATACTTATCGCAACAATAATCACCGATGCCCATAAAAACGCATAGGCAAATTCCCGCTTCCCCCATATCAACGCATACAAAAATTTCGCGGCAAGATTTGCCGCGTTGGCAATAATAAAACCAATCAAGGCAAACGAAAATGGAATCGCTGCTCCCGCCATACTCGCAAGAACAATAGTAATAGCATCCAATCCGGTGAATGCGGCGATAACAACGCCCACCAAAAATCCGGTCCCGCCAAAAACAAGAAAGAGAAACCGTGCAATAATCCCGACGCAAACCACCAAAAGCGCAAATTTAATTGCGGGGATAAACTCGAATAATTTTTCCTCAACACTTGGCACCGATGGCGCGCCCGGATCCGATAATTCGGCATCGGCTTGATGGGACTGTGCCCCACTCCGATACCAAAACCATGCACCAACGCCAAGTGCCGCCGCCATCACCAGCAACCCCATCGGGAGAACACTTAAAAACCACGCTGCATTAAGCGGTAGAATAATAGCAAGTAATACCTCGGGAAAACTGACCGCGGTAGCAAAAAACGCCGCAGCAAGAAGCGGTCGCATATCTTTTGTACCGAGACTTTTGTGTGCCAACGCCTGCACAATAGCCGTCGAGGACACAAGCCCGCCCGCGATGCTTGCCAGCAGAACCCCCTTGCGCTCTCCCACGAGCTTGCTTAATAAATGGCCGACTAATTCAACGCCGGTAATAAGCACCACCACCAACCACAATTGAAACGGATTGATAATCTGCAGAGAAAGAAGTTGTGTATACCACCCGCCGCGCATTGCCGACAATTCCTGAAATGCAGAAATATTTTCAAGTGAGTACCATTGATTAGGCAAAAAGGGCAGGATCACCAGCGCAACCACCGCAAACATAATCAGAGCATGCATTTCATATGAGGTAATGCCCCGCACCAATTCTTTTGTCCGATCTTTAAGAGAAAGAATAAGAATTAACACAATGGTCAGTGCGACCAATACCTGCATCGGAAAATAATTTGCCACCGCAATAAATCCAACGAGAAAAGTGAATACCGCCGAAAGTTCGGTGGTCATGCCGATCGATTTAATTAAAATACTGCCCATCACATAATAGGCAGCCAGCATCACAAAAAATGTCGCGGCAATCAGCGTTGCAAGCGCGTTGTTGCTCGAAAGCGCCATCACCCCCGCAAACGCTCCCAACAACGCGATCATAGAGAACGTTCTCACGCCGCCGATATTGAGACGCTCAAGTGCCTGCTCCTCACCCGTGCGATCGCGATGTGATTCACGCTCAAGACCAATAACCGCACCCAATCCCAATGCGAGCGCCAATTTTGCAATGATAGCTAATGACATCATATCCGTCCTTGAGAGGAAGCCATGCAGCTATTTTTTCCCTTCGTAAAAATTGATTGCAATGAGCGGAGAGATTGCAATAAGCACCAAAGAAACAATAGCAAAATTTGTCGAAATAGGATTGGCGCGCAAATACAGTGCGGCCATTAAATCATCAACCCGATAGATCAGCGCATATCCCCCCACCACCGCCAATTCAATCAAAACCCACAACAATACCAATGTGATTGCTAAAATAATGCACGCCATTGAAATATCGCCCGTGCGTTTCGACGTAAAACGAACATGCCGATGCGCAAGACTATGACCAGTTTGATGATCTATGTGATGCGTTGAGTGTTCCATACGCTTTTTGAAACAGTATACCACATCCTACCGCGCGTGGGGAATACGCAGGTGCTCATAAGCCAACTCGGTTGCCATGCGCCCCGATGGCGTACGGGTTATAAATCCCATTTTAACTAAATAGGGTTCATAGACCTCTTCTATAACGTCTCGATCATCCCCTAATGCTGACGCCAATGCGTTGACGCCAACCGGACCCCCGGAAAACCGCTCGATGATTGCGCGCAACAAATTCCGATCGTGTTCTTCTAGTCCCTGATCATCAATAGCAAACATATCTAGCACCGCGCGGGCGATAGCCACATCGGCACGTTCAAGGCGCTGAACTTGGCAAAAATCACGAACACGCTTGAGTAAGCGGTTGGCGATACGTGGGGTGAATCGGGATGCATGCGCGACTAAATCAATCGCCTCATCGGCAAGCGCCACATCTAAAATTTTTGCCGACCGCTCGATAATCGCGCGGATATCATCAAGCGAGTAATAATCCAAATGGAACATGCCGCCAAAGCGAGTGCGTAATGGCGACGAAAGCAGATTAACTCGCGTGGTCGCCGCGACCAACGTAAAGCGAGGAAGCGACAAGGACAGCATGCGCGCGCCCGGACCCTTGCCTACCACCACATGTAGAACCCCCGATTCCATGGCTGGGTATAACATCTCCTCAATAGCGCGGTTGATGCGATGTGCTTCGTCAATAAATAAAACATCCCCTTCCTCCAAGGTGGATAGGATGGCGGCCATGTCTCCGGCCTTACTCAGGACCGGACCCGAGGTCACCCGCAAGTGTCCGCCCATCTGACGAGCAACCAATCCAGCCAATGTCGTCTTCCCGAGCCCCGCTGGTCCATAAAAAAGTATATGATCTATCGGTTCTTTGCGTTCTTGTGCCGCCTTCATCATCAACGCCAAGTTCCGTTTAACGCCATCCTGACCAATATAGTCCCCCCATGCTTCGGGACGCAAAGCAGCGTCTAAATAGGCGTCTTCACGCAGATCTTTCTGGGGAGGATTGTTATGCACACGTTTTCCACTTGACATGGTTCTGGATTTGTTTATTATTGGCTACTGCTGACTCTAGCAGAAAATCCGCAGGAAAAAAAGCGGCATCCATGTCGTTTTGCGGGTACTTGACATAATATCATTGATATGCTATACTGCATATCGACACTGGGTTATGCGATCGCCTAATCCTGTGGACACACGTTCAGGAATTTTTCTATGCCCATGGACGTCCAGGTTTCGGCTCGGACACTCCTCTGAAAGATTCTATAAATCTTTGCGTGACGCTAAAGATTTTACTTCCACACAGTTGTCCACAGAATTAGGCGATTTCTTTTTGCAAGAACCGCCGACCACACAAAACGTCCCGATATATATCGGGACGTTTTGTGTTTCCTCGCCGCAGATAACTGTTTCTGACGATCGTCAGAAACAGTTATCTTTTTTACGTTATCGTGCAACCGGAACGGTGAGCGGGGCTCCCTTCGCATACGGCTGCTCAACCGTACGATCGAAACAATAATGACCGATCGGATGTTCCCATGTCGGTGCCTCGGGATTTGAATATGGATCGCTCTCTCCCAGCGTGCTCCGGACAAAATCCGCACAGAGCTGATACGAGGTACTCGCGGTTTTTTCGTATCCGATTGATCCAGCCGATGCAAAGAACGCCAACGGATCGCTTTTAACGTCAGCGAGCGTTGCGGGAAGTTGGTCGTGTCGACTATAAAAATCTCGTACTGCACTGTCGGTTTGTTGCGCCCACGAAAGCGTTTGCTCATCCGCCCGCTTGTCGCGCGCAACCACCGGAGAGTCAACCACCAGAAACGCCGCGCCAAAAACAAGAGCCACCACCCCTATCGCAATGCCTCCCATTGCTTTATTTTCACGCTTCCCCGCTCCCGTGGTTGGTGAACGGCGGATCTCCCAAAAATAATATCCGAATATCGCACCGGCGATCAGCAGAATAACCAACGCCTTGAGCGCAAACCGCCACACAATATCACCATTAAGGACATTGACCATTAAAGCGATTAAATCACCAATAATGGTGCCAGCCGCAATAAAAAGAATAATATAGGTAATCCATTTACGCACCCGCGACATTTCATCAATCGCCCCACTCCGCAGATAGGCATGGACAAGATGGCCGACGATAAAATATACCGGTGCGGCGACGACAAGCGATGCGACGCCGTATACCGCCACACCCTGGCTGACCAACGCACCATAGGCTCCGCTCAAAGTATCAGAAAAATATTTATTAATGATCTGGAAAAGGATCGCGCCCACACCGCTGGCCACAAAGCCCAGCGATAAGAACCAGACCAGATATAAAAAGAAGTGCAGAGCTGGATTTTTTCGCTCCGATCCCGCAGGAGATTCGTGCAACGTCGTCGACTCCTGTTTATATTGAGTGTTGTTGTCTGTCATAGTACTATTGAGTATACCACACCTTCTATGAAGACGCGCCGCCTCGCGATAGCTTACAACATACGAAGCGCACATAACGTGGGCTCTTTATTCCGTACCGCCGACGCGGCTGGCATTGACACGCTCTATCTATGCGGCATCACCCCCGCACCCATTGATCGGTTCGGACGCACGCAGAAAGATATCGTCAAAACCGCCCTGGGTGCCGAACGGTTTGTCGCATGGGAAAAAATCGGATCATCGCCGACGCCAGCCGCCACCCTATCGCTGATAAAAAAATTGTGCAAAGAAAAATTTTTCATCGTTGCCGTTGAGCAATCGGAAAAATCAATCCCCTATACACGCATACGCACTGCGGCGCGGGTTGCGCGCAGAAAAAATATTGCACTGATTGTCGGCGATGAGGTCCGCGGATTGCCTGCGTCGATTTTAAACGCCGCTGATTGCATCGCCGAAATTCCGATGTATGGCAAAAAAGAATCACTCAACGTTGCCGTGGCGTTTGGTATTGCGGCATTTGCTCTTTAGAGGAAACCAACAACAAACAACTTACAACCGACGGCAAAGATAGAAGAGATGCCCCGATCTTGTTGCTGGTCGTTTCTTATTTCGTTGCGTTATATAACGATCGAATTTCGCCAGGAGACAAGGCCCTATTATAAACACGAACATCATCTAGGTATCCTTTGTGGGGATACGCCAATCCAGAATCATTGCCGATGGTAAGATTGTCTGTGTTGGTGATAATGGCACCCGTCGCGCTCTGTTGTGCTACCAAACTTCCGTCCACGTATATACTTGTCTTTGATCCGTCCCGCGTTATCGCAACAAAATACCATTGATTAAAATCTAATGTATAAGACGGCGTTAAAAGATTTGCCGGAGACACGCCCTGCAATTCAACTCCCACGCCAAACTTTGGCGGACTATACATAGGATAGAACACATATCCCGCGCGACCAGCATTGTAATTCCCCTTACTTATAAACGTGCCCACGATGCTCTGACTAGTAAGCATGGCCCATGTGGCCAAAGTAAGAGAGCTGGTTATATTAACAGCGGAGCCATTACCAGCAGAGACATAGTTAGTTGTCCCATTGAACACAAGCGCCTTGCCAACCTTTCCGTTTATCCACGCGGGCGGACCATAAATAGTCCCCGTGTTATTGTTCCCACTTGAGTCAAGCGCCACCGTCCCGGTCCCCTCATCAAAGTTCCAATATCCCACTAACCCTGAGGTATTGTAGAGGGGAGAAAGAGCTTGGTTAGAACCATACGAAAGAACACCAGGAAGGTTGGGTTTAGAAAGAGAGGGATTACTACGGTATTTAGTTGATTCCAGGATACCATTGAGTTCAAATGATCCGCCACTCACATAGGTATAGAAAAGATTAGAGGAAGAAGCATTGATGGGGTCAGTGGGGAGGGAGGAAAGAGAGACGACTCCCGTAGTCTTGAAGTTAACCGGGATCCAGCCAGTCCCATTGGTATTTTGGAGAGAAGAGGTCGCCACACAGTAATACTGCCATCCTGCAGGGAGAGAAGGAAGATTCCAGTTAGCACAGGTGGTGGTTGCGTCAGGTAGAGAGGTATAGACCAGAGAAGAGGTTCCCATAAAGAGAGACTGATCTAAGGTGGTGATGGTGTTTAACGCCTGGTTGAGTGCTGATAAGTCTTGTTGACGCTTACTGTCACGGGCTTGG
>JBAZUB010000013.1 GCA_041661625.1 Patescibacteria group bacterium
TACCCCGATGAACCCGCCCTTGACCCAAGTGGGAAAAGCATGAAAGCCGACGACCGCAAGAATGGCGATGGCTCGCAGACCATCTATGTCTGCACGGTATTTGGGATGCGTTAGGTGGGGTGTGCCGAGTGGCGGAGCAGTTGGTAATGGGGACATTTCTTATAGGAAAGGATTCTATTGAATGAATTGTATAGCATCCGACTTCACTGCCCCTGAGAGACAGGCATGACAATCCGAAGAGTCGGTATCAGTCACAGCTCGCGACTACAGAAGCCTAAGTCCGTACGAAAACGATATACTCGCAAGAATAATCATGCCTGTAGCCTGCTTACTTTGCGCGTCCGATAAACGAACTATATAGAAATTTTGGGCGTGCCCCGTTGAGTTGATAAAAATAGATTGAAATGCCGATACTCTCTGTTCGATTCGTTAGGTTTGCTGTCATTGGAGGGATTGGCTTCGTAATCGAAGCTGCAGTTATTACGCTCGTAGGGCGTCACCTTGGATGGGGCGCCATGAATGCGAGGATGCTATCCTTCCCCTGCGCCGTGTTGGTTACCTGGTGGCTTAACCGGAAATACAACTTTCGTTCGCAGAATCATCTGGTGGTTGAGGGCTCAAGCTATTTTGTGGTGCAAGTGGCTGGCGCACTTTCCAATTTGGCGGTGTATGCCTCTTGTGTTTCGATTTTTCCCTTCTTTGCGGCCTGGCCAGTGGCTGGGCTTGCTGTGGGTGCGGTCGCCGGTCTGTTGGTGAACTTCCTTTTGTCCAAACATTTTGTATTCGGCCAGATCAAAGCATAAATGACCAAAGAAAATTCCTACACTTATTCCGGGCACGAGAATCTGCTGGCGATGCAACATGCTAGGAATTACAACGATTTCTTGGGAAGAATGATCCATAAATATGGTCAGGGCTATGCAACGATTGTCGATTTTGGCGCAGGAGTTGGCGCTTTTGCCGACACAGCAAAAGTTTGGGCCGGACGTTTGGTGTGCGTTGAGCCAGATTACAAGCAATTAGTCATCCTTCAATCCTCAGGATTCGAAACCGTTCCAGATATCTCATTGCTTCCTGATGCCAGCGTTGATTATGTTTACAGCGTAAATGTCCTCGAACATATTGAGGATGATATCGGCGTGCTTGCGGAGATATCCCGTAAGTTGCGGCCGGGCGGTCGCCTGCTGATTTATGTGCCGGCGTTGCATTGGTTGTTTACGAGCATGGATAGGGAGGTGGGGCATGTCCGCCGATACTCTCGCGGCGAATTGAATGGGAAATTATGCGGTGCGGGATATCGAATCACTCGTAGCGTCTACGTTGATTCAATCGGGGTGTTAGCCACGCTTGCCTACAAATGGTTCGCCAACAAGCAAAAAGGTAGAATCAACGTCGGTGCACTTAAAGCGTATGACAGGTTCGTGTTCCCGCTAAGTCTGGTGCTGGATCGGTTGTTGGGCAAACTGCTTGGAAAGAATCTTCTTGTCGTGTGTGAGAAAAATGGAAACTAAAGTTGAAATCGCCATCCTGATCCCTTGTTACAACGAAGCTATCTCTATTGGCTCGGTAGTTACTGCATTTGGCAAAGAACTTCCTGAAGCGAAGATCTACGTTTACGACAATAACTCCCGGGATGACACAGCCAGTCAGGCATTGGCGGCCGGTGCAATTGTGCGTACCGAAAAAATGCAAGGGAAAGGCAACGTTGTTTGTCGAATGTTTGCCGATATTGAGGCCGATATTTACATATTGGTGGATGGAGATGGAACTTACGATGCTTCGCAGGCGCGTCAGATGGTAAATACCATGTTGTCCGGCCCATACGACATGATCAATGGAAAGCGAGTTGAAACCGGAGCAGAGAACTACCGCGCGGGGCACCGGCTTGGAAACGCCGTACTGACCGGTATGGTGAGGCATATATTCAGCCGAGGTTTTACCGACATGCTTTCTGGATATAAGGTTTTCAGCAGAAGATATGTAAAATCTTTTCCTGCATTGTCTTCAGGTTTTGAGATTGAAACTCAGTTAACAGTGCATGCGCTCGATATGAAAATGGCGGTGGCTGAAATTGATACTGCTTATGGCAGCAGGCCTATCGGCTCCACCAGCAAACTCAATACATGGAGGGATGGTATGCGAATATTGATTACCATCCTGAGGCTCATGAAGAATGAGAGACCCTTTGAGTTCTTCTGTGTGATCGGAGTGGTTTTAGGCTTAATTGCAGCAGTTATGTTCTGGCCGATCTTTGTCGCTTACACCCAAACCGGATTGGTGTTGCGAGTCCCAACATTAATCGTTATTACCGGCATGGCTTCATGCGCTGTTCTGAGCGTATTCAGCGGAATCATTCTTGATGCAGTTACCTTGGCCAAACATGAAAAGCGTCGACTGCATTATCTTTCAATCCCAGCCTTGCAAACTTGTTCGGGTGATTCGCTTATGCATTGAGCTTGACAGCATTCGCTCGCGAAAATCTGTTAAGTTCACAGCCCCCTTAGTTGCTCCTTCAACTCCGGTGTTGTATTGAGATCGGCAGGGAAGTCTTTGCGCAAACCGCAGTCTATAGCGAGTGACCTTAAGCCGAACATTGTCGGTCTGGCGGTTGCGGCCTTACCATTTATCAGGAATTCGAGCACATTCTCCCCAGCACGGATAGCGCCATCCGGCAATTTGAGTTGCTGCGTTTGGGAAGTATCTTTATCGCGTAGCACAAGACGTTGAATTACTTTTCCATTCAAAGTAAGGGTTAGTTGTCCACTCCCCGTTGTCACCGTATCCATACCGACTGAACAAGCTGAAAGCCCATGCAGTAGCGGGAATCGAATGGCAGATTTCTTTTGGCTCATCCGGCTGTAGCCCCCCTCTTCTGGTTGCCAACCCATAGTGTGCGCATTCTGTTTGGAAAGTTCTTGGGCATCATAGCGCACCAAATCTCGCATGTTCATCACATTCCAATTGGCGCTTGGGTTGATAGGCAACCACATATGCGAAGCAATTTTTGGATTGTCGCGACGCCAGAATCGAATATGTAGCATGCCGTCTAATGGTTGGCCCGGAACATTTATGGCGCCTACCTTGGGCCAAGGCTCGGCAGCCAAAACAAGCTTGGCCGCAGTATTTTGGGCGAAGTATGTTATCGAGAACATCAAGTGTTCATCTTTGTCGATACCGTAAAAATTAGAAAAACTGATAGATGCCAATCCGCCCTTGTCATTACGCTGTTGGTGCAACTGAAATATTGCGAATATGGAAGCTTCATTTGAAGTCTGGGATGCAACAGCTTTTCCTGTTCCAAATACGCGTTGTGTCCCATATAGCGTCAGGGCAGTTCCAATCAAGCTTAATCGCGTACGATCGTCGTGATCGAACACCAATGGAATTTCTGTGCCGCCACGTGCCAATACAAGAGCCAGGTCATAGTCGGCGTTAGGTGTGGCATGAAGTTCGGTAGAGGTGGCATAGCGTGCGGAGGGATGCTCGGTCATAAACAGAAAGTACGGCAATTCCCACTGTGAATAAGCAATTAGTGTTCTCTGGGAGGCTTTTAATGTATCGCTTAGCTGCGGAGAGAATACTTGCTGGTTTGGCTGAAAGTGCGATGCCCGCAGGCTTGGTATGTTGCGCTGATAATTGAACGCAAAATAGTTTGCCGCACTGACCAGATTGGCGGCTAGAACCCCGATACATGCGCTGATCACTAGCGCTCCCGCCAGCTTTCTTTTATGCGCTCCATATTCCCAGAGCCATGCCAAAGCAGGTGCCGCAAGCGCCATGGAGAACGCATAGTAAATGCCCTCGCCTCTCACGTATTTCAATTGGAAGCAGCGGGTGAAGTGCCACGCAAAGAAAGCCAATGCTAACCATAATGCGACAGATCTGAAATAACTGGGCTTCTGGCGTAGAGCCAAGATAATGACCAACACCAGCAGCCACGGTACAAAGCCTAGCCAGACAGAAACTTCATTTACCCCAAAGTGCGCAGCATTCGAGACTACCCCATCGAAGTAAAAATAAGGTTCGTGGCTGTAATGCAGGCTTGGCGTTACCCAGGAAAAGAAAAGATTGTTAATCCATACATTGTATGCGTCACCAAACGCTTTTCTGGCATCTTGCGTATGCCCTAAATATAGATCGGGTATCGGCCCAAAAAACATGCTGGCAGTTGAAATGAGGGAATGGACGCTTGCTGAAACAAGGCTGAACGGCGTATTCAAAAAGCCGGGTATGTCGAACACTAGCATGCCGCTTTCTGAATAATTCACTATGAATACTGGCAGGGCAAGGATTGCAATCACCAGAATTGCAGCTGCGATTTTGGCTCCCCGAGGTTGGAAGAACGATTTGAAACTTCTGGTTTTCACGAGCCGGAAAACAATGCCGATTATCAGAAGTCCGGCGATAGGGGCCATCATTGCGAGATGCAATTTAGATCCGGCAGACAAGCCAATACCCATCGCGGCAAACATTGCATCGTGCCAACTTCCGGTTTTCCACCAACGAACCAGAAACATGACTCCAATGAGTAGGGGAACGCCGGCAAGCAGGTCATCATTGGTCGAACTGGCAGAAACTAGCACTGCCGGAGTGGTGATAAACAGTGCTGAGGCAAACAACGAAGCAGTGTGCCTTGCGCCAATATCGCGTGCAAAACGCCATACCGCCACACCACCGACAAGCCATGTTAAAAATCCAAACAGGTTGAACCACGTACCGGCAAGGTTGTGTATGGCGAACCAAATATAGGCCAGGGAGATATCAAATGGATAGAACTGGATTCGGGAATCGCCAGGCACTTGATGAAGTGAGCCCTGCTCTATATAGAACATAGCTCGCGGGAATCTGTATGCCACGCTGTCAAAATTATTTGAAACGTAGAAGGTGCAAATCATTGCGGTTTGCACGAGTACGATTAGAATCGCAAACCACAAAAATAGGTTTATCCAGCGATCTATGCGGGTACCTTTATCTTGTGATATGGCTGCGGCAGCAGGGAGAAGGTGATTCATTCGCCGCAGCAGAAGCGCAAACACGGTCGCGAAGGAAAGCGAGATGGCTTCGTAAGCGATGAGATTGCCGAGCAGTCCCCAATAGCCGAGTAGGAGGGCAGTGCAGACTAGAGTGGTCCACGACAATAGAAACAGGGCGCAGATTGTGGATGCAATATCGTGCCTGCGAGGCCAAAGCCCCCAAGTGAGAAAACTAAGTAACAGTACGATGTGCAAAGTGGCCATAAGAATTTACAGTAGGGCTAAGGTTTCGATTTGAAATCAGACGGAAAACTTCTAAAAATTCCCTGTTTTATTTTACCCACGAAGTACTCTGAGCCGGCTTTGGATAAATGACCATAATCAACTGCAATAAAACTCTCAGGATTATCGCCGATTCGCGATATACATCTATCGGCATTGCACAAGTGCTGTATGGCTGATATGTAGGCAGCACCATTCGATTCAGTAATCTGTTTTAATGAATTGTCCAATGTGGGGAAAACCGTGGCTTTCTGGGAAACAGGAATGCGCTCCTTTTTGTCGAGGGAGTTCTTCCAGAAAAGGAAGCTGACTTTCTGCGGACTTTCTTGCCATTGAGGTGCGGGGCCGATGACAACAACCTTTGTGTTTTGCAACTTGGATTTGATAAATTTCAAAGTCTCATCCAATTTTGAAACCAACGTGGACTCATCCCAAGTATATGCGCCGCCGGGCACGATAAAGGCTGAGTTCATTATCAATACATCCGGCTTATTGCGAATGAGCAAATCAATCACATTATGGTTTGCGGCATCGCATTTTTTTCTCAGGACAGAGTAAGTTCCAACTTGGAGCAGAGGCGGACAGGCGGCGGTTGTTAGTTGCATGATTCCGAAATCAGATTCTTCCTGAATTTTCTTTAAGCCGGGATATAAAGCGGAAGCATGAGAATCCCCCCAAAGGGCGACCAAAGGCCTGGCACTTTCAACACAGGATTTATCGTGAACGATTACTTCGTCGGTTTCTAAATGGCATTGGCCGTATCGTATAAATTTGGCGAATTGGAAATCAATTGTCTGTACATACATCTGAACTTCTGCGGGCAACCGGAAGGCATAGCCCTCTTTCTTATAGCAATTGAACCCGACGAAGCCGACGAGCGTCATCAGTGCGATAAGGATCAAGGTTTTAGCCCGGCTATGATTGCCGAAGCGGAACGGTTTCTCGATCAACCGGTAAGTCAGCCAAGCCAG
>JBAZUB010000014.1 GCA_041661625.1 Patescibacteria group bacterium
GCAACGTCGGCATCGGCACGACGAGTCCGGCGAGTAAATTAAGCGTAGCCGGAGACAGCTATTTTCATGGAGATGTTTACCATGACGGCAACGCCACCACCACCGGCAGTTACCGGATCGGCGGCGGACTGACGCTGGACGGACTGCTAAGCGTCAACGGAACCGGAACCTCCAGCATCGCTGAAAACCTGGACATAGCAGGCGCGCTGGCAATCGGCTCGGGCATGTATATTGATAACACAGGGACGGTTAAAACCGGAGTCTGGAACGGTTCATCCATAGCCGATGCATATATTGACAACAACCTGACAATTGCCGGCGGAAGCATTTCCGGAACGAGCAATACTATGAGTCTGGGATCCGATGCTCAAGGCGATACCTACTACCGCGATTCATCCGGATATCTTGTGAGACTCGCTTTAGGCGCCGGCGGGTATGTACTCTCTTCTTCCGGAGGCCTCCCGGCCTGGACCGCCACCTCCACTATCGGCGTGCAGGGACGGGGCAACGGAGCGGCTAACCAGATTGCTTACTGGTCGGACGCCAACACAATTACCTCCAGCTCAAACTTCCTTTTTAACGGAACAACCAATCTTTTAACCGTAACCGGCAACGCCTCAACCACGCAATTAACAACGACCGGTTCAACTTTTCTCGCGACTATCGGCGGCAACGTCGGAATAGGGACGACGAGTCCGGGGGCGAAATTGGATATTTACGGCAACTTGCTTCTTTCTGGCGTTGGGAGGTATCTGAATTTCAACGCGACGGAAGGGATTTCCGGCTATGGCTTTCGGGATAACTCCGGAACCATTGAATACAAAAACAGCGCCGGAGACTGGGCCGCTTTGGGAGGCGGTTTATTTACCGACGGTGGTAGTATCAGCTATTTGACCGCCACCGGCGACGATCTGGCGATCGGCGGATCCACCAGCGCTTCTCCTTTGTATATGGATGTTTCGGAAAATTTGTTGAGACTGGGGTCGGGAGCGACCAGTAACGCCACGCTGAACATGTACGCTTCCAACAACGAATACGGCACGTTGTCTTATGCTACTAATGACACTTGGAATTTCGGCGACAGCAACGGGATTGTCCTGCCCAGTCTTGCTGGCGCTCCGGCCAGTCCCACGGCCGGCCAGCTTTATTTCAGCAGCAGCGCCAATACGTCTTATTTATACAACGGAACCAGCTGGGTGGACATCGCCGAAAACACTGATTTCTACACCAACTCCGGCCTGGTAGCTTCCGGAGGACATCTGGACGTAACTCACGGCCAAAACACCACGGATGTCATCGCCGACGCCTGGGTTTCCAATGGCACAGTCTGGCAAAACGTCGGCACTTTGTCCGCTACCGGAGATTCTAACACGGACGATTCGCTGGATATGGATATTGCCGACGAAGCGAATTATGACATAGAAAATTTAGCCTATTCCGTTACCCTGACTCCGAGTGCGACTACCGGAGAAGTTACCCTGACTCTTGGCAGCGGCAACTGGAATGCCAACGCCAAAGTGAAAAAAGGAATGAGAATTACAGGGAACGGCGGGGAAGCTATTCTTATTGACGACCCGGCCGCCCAAACGACTATCACCGCCAGAGTGGTAACGGCTTTTACCAACACCAATCCCATTGCTTCCGGCGACTGGGATATGACAGGACAGCAGGAAAGAAGTTACAATAGCTTGGAGCAATTAGTGCTTAATGATTTCAAAGCAAGTGAGGATAATGGAATGATTAAAACGGGCGTTTATTTAAGTGGTTCTCTTTCTGCTGTTCAAATAGATACCAATAAGATATTAGTGTCCTACGGAGGATACGATGGTAACTATGATGGTATAGCAGTTATAGCTACTATTTCCGGGTCAACCGTAACTTATGGCACTCCGGTTAAGTTTAATCCGTCAGCCCAGACTCTTTGGACATCAGCGGCCAAACTTGATACCAACAAAGCCATTATTGCCTTCAATGACGGTTCCGACAGTTATGGAAAAGCTATTGTGGCTTCCGTTTCCGGCACAACCATCACCCTTGGAACAGAAACTGCTTTTGTTGCCGCTGCAATTTCTGACATTTCCGCCGTCCAACTGACCACCGACAAAGCGATTATTGCTTATGCTAATAATTTTGGATATGCTGTCGTCGCTTCTGTTTCCGGAACAGCCATTACCTTTGGATCAATAGTGGCATTCAATGCCGCTACCACTTCCGACATTTCCGCCGCCCAACTGACCATCGACAAAGCGATTATTGCTTATAAGAAGGCTGCTGATGGTTCTGGATATGCTCGAGTGGCTTCTATCTCCGGAACAACCATTAGCTACGGAGTAGAAGCGCAATTTAATACCACCATTTCCGACATTTCCGCCGCCCAACTGACCACTGACAAGGCGATTATCGGCTATCGCGACTCCGACACCTACGGCAAAGCTATTGTGGCTTCCGTTTCCGGAACAACCATCAGCTACGGCTCAGAAGTTCAGTTCAATGGAGCCTCTACAACCAATGTAACGGCGGCTCCATTGGGGACAGACAAAGCCATCTTTACTTATGAAGATTCCGACACCTACGGCAAAGCTATCGTGGCTTCTGTTTCCGGAACAACTATCAGCTATGGCTCAGAAGCTGTTTATTTTTCCAGTGACGTAGCCTATATGGCCGTAGGAAAGGCAGATGACAATCAAGCTCTGGTTATCGCCTCAGTCGTTTCCGACAATAATTCAACCGGAAGAGTGGCGACTGTGTCTGACACGACTATTTCCTATGGAGCCGATGAACCGTTCAGCTATAGCGCTTCTAGTTATCAGTACCGAAGTTCAGTAGCTCAAATTTCTACCGATAAAGTTTTAATTGCTTATACCACACAGGTTTCCGGATTTGCAGTAGTGGCTACTGTTTCCGGAACCGCAGTCACTTATGGAACTCGTGTTAGTTTCGACGCAGGCTCCCCGTATGAAGTTTCCGTTGCCAAACTGACTACCGACAAGGCTATTATTACTTTTTTTGACTATGTGGTATCAACAATGTATGGCCAGGCTCGAGTAGCTTCTGTTTCCGGAACGACCATCACCCTTGGTACGGCAGCCACTTTCAATACATTTAGCTCTATCGCCGCTTCCTACTTTTCCGCCGCCCAGCTGACCACTGACAAGGCGATTATCGGCTATCGCGACTCCGACACCTACGGCAAAGCTATTGTGGCTTCCGTTTCCGGAACAACCATTACCTATGGAGCCGAGGCGCAATTCAATGCTACTGACACTTCCTACATTTCCGCCGCCCAACTGACCACTGACAAGGCGATTATCGGCTATCGCGACTCCGACACTTACGGAAGATCCATTGTAGCTTCCGTTTCCGGAACAACCATTGGTTATAGTTCAGAAGCTACTTTTAATTCTGCGGCCACTTCCTACATTTCCGCCGCCCAGCTGACCACCGACAAGGCGATTATGGGTTATCGCGACTCCGACACCTATGGAAAAGCCATTGTGGCTTCCGTTTCCGGAACAACTGCTACCTATGGCACGGAAGCGACTTTCAACAGCGCGTCCACCAGTTTTCCGGCAGTTGCCGCGTTTGGCTCTGCTAATGCCGGTGTGATATATAAATCATCCGGCTCCAATTATTATTATTCCAGTCTTGCCGTGAGCGATACGACCATCAGCGTTGATTCGGAAAATATTGATCTTGGCGCTGTCTATAGCACTACTTACGGTTCTTTGGGAATAACATATTTTCCCAATAACAAGCTTTGCTATGTAAGCCCGGCGGACGGCGATTATGGACTCAATGTTCACGTAATTGAAAATGTCTTCTCTCCTACCGGCGCTTACTATACCACCACCACTTCTGACACCAACCAATTGGATTCTTCCTACTGGACCAATGTCAATTCCATTGTCCCCACCGAAACCACCAACGGGGAAACCATCCATTACGCCGTGTCGTATGACGACCGGACGACTTGGAAAGTCTATGACAACACCGACGGAAACGCCGGCTGGCGGCCGATTGCCAGGAACAACGCCGGCACCTGGGAATACAATTCCAACGCTTCCACCGGACTATCCAGTGTTACCTGGTCGTCCGCTTCCACCAACACCCAAGCCGGTGCTTTGGATCAGGCTATGCAAGTAACCGCCAATCAGATGACCGGCACCGAACTCACGGCTGTTACTGACGCCCAGATGGAATCATCCGGCGGCTACGCCGTCGGCTCTACCGAAACAATTGATCTGGCCGTGGGAATGAAAACCGCCACCGGCCTCACCCCGACTCTGGATCAGATCACCGTCACCTACGAACAAACCCAATACCAGCTCCAAGTCCTGGACGAAGACACGGTCCGTTTCTACAACAACTCAGCCGGCACGGTTACGGTTAAGATGGAAGTCTCGCTCAATGGTTCCGGCGGAAGCGGCGGCTATTGGGCGGCGGCCACCGGAGGCATCAATTTTAGTGCTGGCAACGTCGGCATCAACACTGCCGTTCCGCTGGCCCTTTTAGACGTTAACGGCAAGGCCACTTTCGGCTCCGGTTCGGCCGCTGATCCCGGCATCGCTTTCCGAGCCGATCTCAACACCGGCCTTTGGTCGAGCGGAGCGGATATGCTAAGCATTTCTACCAACGGACTGGAAAGGTTGAGGATAGACAGCTCCGGCAACGTCGGCATAGGGACCACTTCTCCCACCGCCCGGCTATCGCTCAAAGGCGACGGCACTAACCCGATTTTCAATCTTTTCGACGGAACCGGAGCGGAGAAGTTTACAGTGCTCAATTCCGGTTTTGTCGGCATCGGCACCGCCGTTCCGGACTATGAGCTGGACGTAGCCGGAGATCTCGGCATCAACCAATATATCCACCACAACGACGATACGGATACTGCCCTCTCTTTTGACGACAACCGTTTCCGCGGTTACATCGGCGGCAAATATCTTTTAGATCTCTACAAAGGAACCCAGGATTACGTGAAACTGGGCGATGGCACCGACGTGGACATTAATCTCAATGACGACCTGTTTATTGAAGGTTCCAGCGGGAATGTGGGGATTGGGACGACGAGTCCATTGGCGCGGTTGTCTATTCAGGGGGATGGAACAAATCCAATCTTTGGTTTGGCTGACGGAACCGGCGCCAGCAAGGTAACGGTATTAAACAATGGCAACGTCGGCATCGGGACGACGACGCCGAATTCAAAATTAGACATATATAGCGCCGCACCCAACCCGACCGACCTCATGTTTAAGATCGCTACTTCCACAGGAATTTCCTTGAAGATTCAGGCTGACGGAACAGTTTACTCCGACAACTCATATAACTCCACCGGCGCCGATTACGCTGAATACTTTGAAACCGCCGATTCCGGTCTGAAACCCGGCGAAGTCGTTTGCGTGGATGTTAGCCGTGAAAACGCCGTCCAGCGCTGCGATCGCGGGCATGACAATAACGTCATGGGTATTGTCTCCACTAAACCATCAATCGTTGGTAATAACTCAAAACAAATCGCCCTGAATCCGGGAAAATACGCGATTATCGGCATGCTCGGCCAGGTTGACGCTTATGTATCGGCTGAAAACGGTCCGATCCGCGTCGGCGACTCCCTTACCTCCGCCTCCTCAACCCCCGGCTACGCAATGCGGGCCGACGCCGGAGACTCCACAGTCGGCGTAGCGCTGGAAAGCCTTGAATCGGGGGATGGAAAAATAAAAGTTCTGATCTCCCGCCGGAATAAATCGCTCGCCGTTGAGCAGGTGGAACAGCTCGTAACCGACCGGATCGCCAATA
>JBAZUB010000015.1 GCA_041661625.1 Patescibacteria group bacterium
TAAAGAAATTAGTTTCCTATGCTGGTTATTGGTAATACGTCAGAGGCGCGTAGGTTAGCTGACCGGTTGAGCGCTCGGGTGGCGATATTAGAGCACGAGGTTTTTCCGGACGGCGAAGTCATGATGCATTTGACGGATGATGCGAGAGAAGATGATGTTTTGCTGTATTACCAATTCTCTCGGCAGGAATCACTGGATGCGCAAATTTTACGGTTGATGGCACTGCTGCGAAGTCTCAATAATCGGGCAGGGATAAGGTTGGTTCTGCCGTATTTCCCTTATGCTCGTTCGTTGCCGTGGGGAAATGAGCGAGTGGTAACAAGTGCTGAGCCGATGCTGGCAGCGATAAAAAATCAGGTACGAGAATTATGGACAATTGACCTACACTGCGCCAACAGTGTGCTGCAACCATATGTGGGAGAAGTAAAAGTGAGTGAGTTGTCACTTCGTGCGACGATTGCCTCGTTCCTGCAAGAAAAATTTACAGAAGTTGTTTTGGTGGCGCCGGACCGGGGAGCGGAAAATAGGGTGCGTAATTTGGCAGCTCTACTCAAGGTGTCTTATCTGGCCATGAATAAGCAGCGTCGTTCAGCCACCGAGGTAGTGGTGGAAATGCCCAAGGGGTTTTATAAAACGAACAAACAGTACATTATTGTGGATGACATTATTAGTACGGGCAAGACGTTTGCGGCGGCTATAGCGCAGTTACGGCAGAGTGGGATTGATCAAGTAGCAGGGGTAATAACTCATAACGTAGCTCGAGTGGAGACAATCCAATCTTTTGTAGCGGATGGTGTACCAATCTTTACGTCAAATTCCACAGCCAGAGACGATTGGCATTTTGATGTGTTGGAGAGTGTGGTGGAGGCAGCACAACAGATAAAATTAGCAGTTTGATGGCGACTCGTGGAAGGTTAGCTGTGTGATCTATTTTTGCCGGGCGGATTTAGAAGAGGGAGAGTTGGTCGCCTGGGTCAGATGACTGATAATGGTGGGATCGGCTAGGGTGGCGGTATCACCGAGAGGCTGGTGGGCGGCAATATTACGTAAGAGACGGCGCATAATTTTTCCCGAGCGAGTTTTAGGCAGCTGGGGCGTGAAAATAATTTGAGCGGGTTTGTTGATTGGTCCGACCCGATCAGCAACACAATTAGTAATGCTTTTAATTAAGGCAGGGGAGGGGCGGCGACTGGGAAGAAGAGTGACAAAGGCCACCACGACTTCACCTTTGAGGCGGTCGGGTTTGCTAACGACGGCAGCTTCAGTGACAGCAGCGTGACTGACTAATGCGTTTTCTATTTCGGTGGAACTGATGCGATGGCCGGCGACTTGGATGACATCGTCAATCCGGCCAAGCAGCCAGAAATTGTTTTGCGAGTCCAGTGAGGCACCATCGCCGGTCAGATAGGTTCGGTTATTCCACTTGGACCAATAATTGTCGATATATCTTGCTTCGTCCTGCCAAATGCCGCGCAACATGGCTGGCCACGGATGGGTGATAGCTAGGGAGCCAGATTGTCCATTGGGTTTGGGTTGGCCGGCAGAATCTAGTATGGCGACTGAGATGCCGGGGAAAGCTTGGGTGGCGGAACCCGGCGGTGTGCCGGTGAGGCCGGGCAAGGGAGCGATCATAATGGCACCGGTTTCGGTTTGCCACCAAGTATCCACGATAGGACATCGCCCGTTGCCAATATGCTGGTGATACCAGCGCCAGGTCGAGGGGTTGATTGGTTCACCGACGGAGCCAAGCAAGCGCAGAGAAGATAGATTAGAACGGGCGGGCAAGTTTTTCCCCCACTGAATGAATTGGCGAATGGCGGTAGGGGCGGTATAAAAAACAGAAATACGGTGACGCTCAATCATTTGCCAGATACGGGATTGGTCGGGATAATCAAAAGCGCCTTCGTAGATAAAAATTGTGGCACCAGACATTAATGGGCCATAAATAACATAGCTGTGGCCGGTAATCCACCCAATGTCGGCGGTACACCAATAAACATCCGTAGGTTTTAAGTCCAGTATCCATTGAGATGTCGCATAAACCTGGGCTAGGTAACCGCCAGTGGTATGAACAATACCCTTAGG
Organism: Patescibacteria group bacterium; assembly: GCA_041661625.1. NCBI lineage: Bacteria > Patescibacteria group bacterium. The sequence goes on from JBAZUB010000015.1 coordinate 2,086, forward strand.
CCGGCCGGTAGTGCCGGAAGTGTAAAGCACAAAGAGAATATCCTCGGCGGCTTGATGAGAGGGAGGGCAATAGTTGGCTGCCGCAGTCATTAACTTGTGCCACACTAGGTCTCTGGGCGAAGAAAGATGGCAGGCGGGGAGGGGGCGGGCAGCATCGCGGGAGACGGTGATGGTTTTTTTGACGGATGGACAGGATTTAAGGCTGCGATCGACAGTGCTTTTTAATAACAATTTTTTACCGCGGCGCCAGCTGTAGTCGGCGGTGATGACTAATTTGGCGGACAGGTCATTGATACGCTGGGTGAGAGAGTCGATACCAAGGCCGGCAAAAACTACGCTATGAATGGCACCGATACGAGCACAGGCCAAGCAAGCAATGATTAATTCCGGCAGCATAGGAAGATAAATAACCACCCGATCGCCGCGCTTAATGTTTAATTGCTGAAGGACGGAGGAGAAGCGATTCACTTGATCATAAAGTTCCTGGTAGGTCAGGCGGCGCTGGTCGCCTGGTTCACCTTCCCAGATAATTGCCAGATGATCAGCGAGGCTAGGGTGGCTGGCGGTTGCGGCCAGATGACGATCAAGACAATTAACTGAAGCGTTGAGTGTTCCGCCATCAAACCAGCGAGCATGGGGCGGCTGCCAGTCTAAAATTGTGTGCCAGGGAGTAAACCAATGCAGCTGCTGGGCCCATTTCGCCCAATATGCTTCGGGGTCGGCGGCCGCTGTTTGATAAACGGCCGGATCGGTGACGTTAGCTTGAGCAGTAAAAGACGAAGGAGGCGAGAAAATCTCTGATTGATGGATTGTTGGGTTGTTATTTGGCATAAGACATGTTGGCTAAGACAGTATCGCGGAGCTTAGCAGCATAGAGACGATGCAGGGCGACGGAGGGGTGATGATCTACGGCATTAACAGAAAGAATTTGATCGTTGAGCTGGTAGGCAATATCTTCACGGTGGTGCTGGGTAATAAAGCCGACCGACTGGGCAGTTTTTTCGGCTAGAATTTGTTGATCAATTATGGCTTGCAATGCCGGCTCAGGATGGGCGTAGTTGGTGGGGCGATCAGTATATAAACCGCGTTCAAGAATAATGAGAATGGGCGGGGGGAGATGGTGAGTATCGGAAATAGCCTTGATTTGTTGCAGAGTATTCTCAAATGAGTATAAGTTGGTTTTTTGGGAGGCCAGTTGGCGCTGCACCTCGACGGTTTGGTCGGGGATGTAACCGGCTAGAGTAGCAGCCTGTTTGATGGCCTTAACCGTTTGGCCGCTAAGATAATACAAGCGAAGTTTAGTAAAATAAGGATCGATGAGGCGGTTGTATTCGGTGGCTAAGCGACGGTTTTCCGGATCTACAATATTGTCGGCAGAATCGATGTCATCGAAATTAAAGCCAATGACAATTTGGTCCGGCTCCGCCACGTCGATATATTTTTGCAGGGTGGCTAGTTCGTCGGCAATGTTGGCGGCTTGGGCAGCAAAATTAAGTACTTCAAAATGCTGAGATGAGGCGGTTTCGTTCAAAATGTTTTCTAGCAGATTGGAGTAGCGGTCATTAACGGGGACGCCTACGCCCCAGGACATGGAATCGCCGAGTACCATAAGGCGGTAGGTGCCGGTTGGTTTGGGAACAGTGAATTCGCGTTCGCGAAAGCCGTAAGAATTATTGGTGATGACGTGGCCCCAGGTATATAAGGTGCCGTTAACTAAACCGTCAGGCGGCTGGTGACGGCTGGTGTCGGAAAGGCGAAGGGAGGTTTCGATGAGATAAGGCAGGGCCAGGCAGAATAAGGCTGTGAGCAGCCAATAGCTGCTTGTGCGGGAGCGGGAAAGCGGCTGGTCAGGGATATAACGAAACAAAAGAGCGATGGCTAATAAGATAAAAAGAAGAGTGAGGGCAGCGGGCAGGGGGCTTTGAGCTAAGGAGAGGATGGTGCCGATGACGAAAAGAAAGAAGGAGGGCAGATACCAAAAACGAGCAGGAGGCAGGCGCAGTAGTGAACGGGTGCTTAGCATAGAATCTTTTTAAACTAAAGATGTTTGCGTGACTTATCAAATGGATAAAAACCGGCTAGGGTGCATAGATGTGTTTATCATCATATAGAATTGAAAAAATATAATGGCGCTGTTTTTTAACACCAGTGAGTTCTTTTTGTTTTTCAGTGTTGTGTATTTGCTGTACTTATGTTTATCGCACCGCTGGCAGAATTATTTACTACTGGCCGCCAGTTATATTTTTTATGGGTCATGGGATTGGCGGTTCTTGTCGCTGATTTGGTTATCGACGGGTATTGATTATGTGATTGGCTTGAAGATAGATCAAGCTAAAACGCCGCGGCGACGAAGAATTCTATTGTGGGTGAGCATGAGCTCCAGTTTGCTGATTCTGGGCTTCTTTAAATATTTCAATTTTTTCAATGATAGTTTAGTGGAGCTGGCGAGCGTCTTTGGTTGGCAGGTGGATGGGTTTACGCTGCAAGTGATACTGCCAGTTGGTATTTCCTTTTACACATTCCAGACGATGAGCTATACGATTGACGTTTATCGCCGGCAGCTTAAGCCCGCTAAGAGTTTAGTTAACTTCGCACTCTTTGTGGCTTTCTTTCCGCAATTGGTAGCGGGGCCGATTGAGCGGGCGACATCATTGTTGCCTCAGATAGTTAGGCCGCGTCGGTTGAGCGACCAAAAAGTGGCAGAAGGGATGTATTTAATCGGCTGGGGATTATTTAAAAAAGTAATCGTGGCGGACAGCTTGGCGACATTGGTTGAGCCGGTGTTTGCCGGCGGGCCATATAACGGGCCGCAAGTATGGTTGGCGTTGTACGCTTTTGCCTGGCAGATCTACGGCGATTTTTCCGGGTATACGGATATAGCCAGGGGCTTGGCGAAGCTGATGGGTTTTGAATTGATGCTGAATTTTAATTTGCCATACTTCTCTCGCAACGCGCGGGAATTCTGGCAGCGCTGGCATATTAGTTTGTCGACGTGGTTAAAAGACTATTTATATATTCCGCTTGGTGGAAACAGATATGGATGGTGGAAAACACAGCGGAATTTAATGATGACGATGCTGCTTGGGGGATTATGGCATGGGGCGGCTTGGACGTTTGTGATCTGGGGAGGCTACCAGGGTTTGTTATTAATTGTGCATCGGGTGATGGAGCGGTGGTGGCCAGCAGGCTGGGGGGCGACACTGGAGAAGTATAAGGTATGGCAGGCAGGGAAAATGGTTGTCTTTTTTCACCTGGGCGCAATAGGCTGGCTGTTTTTTCGGGCACGATCTATGGGCCAGGCGGGCGAGATGCTGCTGGCGATGTTTTCCAACTGGGAGATTAAGACCGGCTTTAGCGATAAAGTTTTATATTTTGCTCTGGTAATAGCGATTGTGCTGCTAACGCAGGTTATGCAGTGGCAAAAGAAGGATCTGCTTTTTTGGCTGAAGCTGCCAAGAGCAAATCAGGTGGTATATGGCGCGGCAGTCTTGTTTGTGACGATGTATGTGTTTATGTCGGAGAACGCCCCGGTGATGGGACGGGAATTCATCTATTTCCAGTTTTGAAGGCCTAAAACTTGAATTTTCCAAGATTATTAGCCACAATTGACACACCTATTTATTTAGGTGTGTTCTTTACAG
>JBAZUB010000016.1 GCA_041661625.1 Patescibacteria group bacterium
TATTGGCGATCCGGTCGGTTACGAGCTGTTCCACCTGCTCAACGGCGAGCGATTTATTCCGGCGGGAGATCAGAACTTTTATTTTTCCATCCCCCGATTCAAGGCTTTCCAGCGCTACGCCGACTGTTGAGTCTCCGGCGTCGGCCCGCATTGCGTAGCCGGGGGTTGAGGAGGCGGAGGTAAGGGAGTCGCCGACGCGGATCGGACCGTTTTCGGCTGAGACAAAAGCGTCAACCTGGCCGAGCATGCCGATAACGGCGTAATGGGCGGGGTCAGACTCAACAGCCGGGGAGTTATTTCCGGTGATGGACGGGTTGGTTGAAACTATGCCCATGATATTATTGTCATGCCCCCGGTCGCATCTTTCAACGGCGTTATCGCGTTCCACGTCAACGCAGACAACTTCGCCAGGTTTCAGACGGGTATCGGCGCTGTAAAAATATTCGGCGTAGTCCGCGCCCTGAACCGTTCCGTTGACGGCGTAAATCGTTCCGGCGGTCGCTCCGGCGCAGCTGTCGTTATTATCCACGCACAGCGCCCCGTTGGCGATCATGACCTTTTTGCCCGCCGCGACCGAACCAATATGCAAACCCGAGGTCGGCGTCGTCGTCCCGATGCCGACGTTGCCAGTACTTGTGATCGTCATCTTTCTGTCCGTGGAAGGATTAACACCTCCAGTAAGAAAGCTAATACTAGTCCCTGCAAAATAGTACGGAAACGCAGCAGAATTAGTTCTGTCCCACGCTTGAATAAATCCTTCCCCTAAATTAACACCAAGCTCAAGCCCTTTAGTACTTCCATTTTCTACCATAGCCAAACCCAATTTGGATGAAGCATTAGCTATAACAGTAAGTGGTGTAAACGGACTCGTTGTCCCGATGCCGACGTTGCCGCCGTCGGAAATAACCATTTTCGTCGCGTAAGCGTTGCTGTCGGTTCTGGTCTGGAAAACAAGGTTGGATGTCGCGCTGGTATCCAGGACATTGGTAAACATTTTCCAGTCCGCTCTGTGCGCGGAACCAGAATAGCTGTTTCCGCTGAAAACCAATGCGTGCGAATCTTTCATTCCCGTAGCAACCAGAGTCGGCGGATGAAGCACCAGAATATCAATAGGGTCATAGTCTATGACGCTTTCACTTGGCGCTTTGGCGGCATATTCTCCCAAGATCATTGAGCCGTCTACCGGGGAAATGGTAATTGTCTGACGATTCCAGCCAGTAGTGTGGTCTTGCAGGCCGATTGTCAGCGGTCTCATCGCGTAACTTCCGCCGGTTTCAATACTAATATTAAAAGGGTCGGATACGCTGGTCGTCGGGAAGCTGTTTTTACCGAAGTTTAATCTGGCGTAGTCTCCACTGCCATCTCCGTATCCGTAAACGGTTAATTCTGTGACCGCGTTAGCCGCCCCCCAGCTTTGAGACGGAGGCCGGATATCCAGAGCCGTTCGCAATTTTCCTGTTGCGTAAACTCCACTGAGACTTGCGGCCATTTCCGTAGCGCCGGTGTTTGGATATAAGTTTACAACGTCACTGCCGCTATATCTAAGACCTACAGCCCCGTCGACATCCAGTTTTTGGGCTGGATTGGTCATCCCGATGCCGACGTTGCCGGTGTTGTCAACGCGCACTCTTTCTGCGCCATGGGTCGCGAAAGTCATCACACCCGATCCATTGGCGTCGGAGTCCGCCGCGAAGTTGAGATCAGTCGTGCTGGTGTAGCCCGTCGCGGTGGCCGCGGCCGCGGTCATACTCGAGCCATCGCTGAATATCAAGCCGCCCCCGGAACCGGCCGTGATCCTGATACTGCCGTTAACTTCCAGTTTTTGCCCCGGCGTCGTCGTCCCGATGCCGACGTTGCCGTTGTTTAATACCGTTACCTTGCTGGCGCCGGTTCCGTCAGCCAAACCAAAAATTGGATTTGTTCCATCCCCCTGAATAGACAACCGCGCCAATGGACTCGTCGTTCCGATCCCGACGTTGCCGTTTCCTTGAACTCTTACCATTTCCCTATCTCCAGCACCGTTAATGATAGAAAAATAATCTCCACCGGCGTTATTATTGTTTTGATCAATGCCAATAATAAAACTATTGTCGCCATATAATGACGGGGTTGCGTTAGCAGGTGAAAAGCTTGTTTTTATTCCTCCTACGACTTCCAACTTCGCCCCCGGATCCGTCGTCCCGATGCCGACGTTCCCGTTCCCGTTAATTACAAACCGGTCATTCGTTCCTAAAGCGCTGGATGATGCGATTCGGAAACTGCCGTCAGTGTAATCAAGGCCCATGGTCCATTTGTAGTTCGCGCCCGAAGCTGAACTGAATTCAATTGCCGAATCAGCGGCATTATTATAGATGGAGAGTTTTTGATTCGGAGAGGTTGTCCCGATGCCGACGTTGCCGTTATTATCAATTTTCAACGCCACGTCCGCGCCGCTTCCTATCGTCGTCATGGCTCCGGCCACGTTCGGAGTGATGCTTAAATTTCCGGCGCTATTGACGAGAAAATCAGCGTAATGCGTTGCGTCATAAGCAATCGTCAGCTGGTTGCCAACCGAAGAAAAGACAGAAAGTTTTGAAGCAGGCGTTGTCGTCCCAATCCCGACAAATCCGGTTGAACTCATAAACAGGCTGGATGTCGCCTGGGCTAATCCGTTGTCTCCGCCGATAATCATGTAGCCTTTATCCAGGGAAATATCGGAAATAGCGTTATACCAGTCATCATCAACATTTAAAATATTTCCGCTCCAGGTAAGGTGATCTCCGTCGGTAATCCGGCTGGACGGAGCATCGTAAAAAGCGTTCCAGTTCGTAGTGGAAGCCGTTAAAGGAATATTATAAAGCGGCGCGACCGAAATAACTCCTGTCCCGTTGTCGTAAGCGATAGGAGAAGTCGCGGAAAGAGAAGATAAAGTAATCAGCCCGTAAGAGTTGTCCCAGCCGGTATTTCCGTCCGTTATATATCCGGCCGACGCATGATTTCCCCAGGAATAAGCCGTTGCCCATTCGGTGGTTGAAGCGGTGAGCGGTATGGAATATCCGCCGGTCAAGGAAATAACCCCTGTTCCCGTATTGTAATCCAACCCGGTCGCGCCGTCTGTTAAAATATTCAGGGACGAGGTGGCGATATCTTCCCAGCTCGCGCCGTTATAGTAGATTAGTCCTCCATAGGCCACGCCGGCCGTATCTACGTCGGTTAAATCGTCTAAGGCCGAAACCGAGCTGGAATCGCCCCAGTAGAGACTGCCTGATCCGTTGGTCAGGAGCGATTGCCCGGTCGTTCCTTCGGCGGCCGGCAAACTCCAGGTAACGTCCGAGGCCATGGTAGAGCTGGCTCTAAAGCCGGAATAATTCACGCCGCTCGTCCGCAATTCGTAGAGTTTCATTATTCCCTGATTTTCCAGGGCGAGATTGCCGTTAATATTAAGTTTTTCCCCCGGACTCGTCGTCCCGATGCCGACGTTGCCGCTTCCTAAAATAGAGACCGCATTTACCGCCGTGCCAGCCGTTTTAGTTCTAATATATATATTTCCTGCATCATTATTATATGAATTATCCAAATACAAATTTCCGCCTGAATTATAATGCAATCTGCCCTGATAAGCTACAGTGTCGCCCAATAAGATTTGTCCGCTTTGATGATATGCTCCAGTAGTTTCATCCCAACCACTAAATAATGCCTGCGCCGCTGTCGCGTCAGTAACTTGCAATTTATTCGCCGGCCCCGTCGTCCCGATGCCGACGTTGCCGCTCACTGGATTCAACAACAAATTCGTACCACCAACGATATAACTATAGCCGGTATCAGATTGTCCTAAACGAATACCTGAGTCACCGTAAGTCGCCGCGTATGTTGAACCAAAAGTGGTGTAAGCATTTGTAGAAATTCTAACTCTGGCGTCGGTCGCCCACCTGAAATCGGTCAAAGTAGCAGAGTCCTGATTGAATAAAATATTTTGGGCAGCTGCATTTCCGACTTGAAGAGGTGCCCCCGGACTCGTCGTCCCGATGCCGACGTTGCCGGTGCTTGTTATTCTCATCCTCTCTGCGATGTCACCTGTCTCTGGTCTCGTATAGAAGAGCAGGCTTGATGCGTATTCCCAATTGTTCGCATTGTTCCTCTGCGCCTCAATCATTGCCTGGTGTGCATATGTCCCCCCCGTCTCAGCTTTTGCTTGGAACACAATCGTCCCGCCAGTCCCCGCTGCGAGAGCCGTGTCATCTCTGACAGTAAGAACACCGCGGTCTTTGTAGTTCCCCGTTCCTGTGTTTTTTGTCCCAATTACGTCTAACTTCGTACCAGGATTCGTCGTCCCGATGCCGACGTTGCCGCTTGATTGTATTCTCATCCATTCAGTTAATGCACCTCCATTATTGGTTGAAAATGCCAAATACCCAGCGTTTGCCGTATCCGTACTATTTTCCTTAAGTCCTGCCAGAGAA
>JBAZUB010000017.1 GCA_041661625.1 Patescibacteria group bacterium
GAATATTATCCTACTCCTCATACGCGTACATCTGACATCGGGCTTATGGTGGAGTATTCCCCTGTTTCTCATGTCCGCACCTCCGACATTGGATTACAGGTCGAGTACACTCCATACTGGCATATCCGAACTTCCAACATTGGTTTGCAGGTCGAATACTGTAAATTTACGCGCATCTACAATGCCATTGACGTATGGCCGAACGGGGATGTATATGTCGCCGGACGCTTTGCTACTATAGGCGGAGTATTTGCCAAGAATATTGCCAGATGGGATGGAGCGAATTGGTATGCACTCGGAGAAGGATTGTATGGCCCATCCTGTTATGAACGCGAAGGATTGGCGGTCAAGATACATCCCAACGGAGATGTATATGTGGGCGGCATGTTCCATCAAGCGGGAGATAGAGACGCTTACCACATTGCGCGCTGGGACGGCTCGACCTGGCATCCCATTGGCGCATACGATGGTTTGAACGGGGATGTGTACACCCTCGAGATGAAACCGGATGGCAGCGAGATATATGTGGGCGGCGACTTCACAGATGAATTTGGCAACCCTGGCTCTGGTTTGACGCGTGTGGCAAAGTATATTGTGGCAACCAACACATTCGAGCCTATCGGAGATGGATTTGATGACATCGTATATAAACTCAAATTATCACCCTCTTTTGACCTGTACGCGGCGGGAGCGTTCACACATTCCAGCACACGCGATGTAAACTACGTTGCCGAGTTCGATGGTGGTGCGTGGGTGCCTCTTGGAAACAACGACATGGATGATTACGCCACGACCATCGAATTTGACAGCAAAGGAACGATGATAGTCGGAGGTCGTTTTAATAGCATTGGAACACTCGAAGTACGCGGTCTGGCCTATTGGAATGGGTCAAACTGGCTGCGCCCTGACATCCTGTTCCCGCCGGATTTCACGCGTTACATAGCGGCAGGCGCTGACCCAAGTTGTGATCCTGCGCGCACCGAGACCGACCGCGTTGTCATCAACGCCCTGATGTTGGGAGAAGACGATGATCTGTTCGCGGGCGGGCAAAGTTTATCGTATATGCCCGGTGGATATGCGGGTCCAACTTCTTCCCATTATTCAGGAATAAGCAGAGTTACCAACACGGGAAGTGCGGAGGTAAAACCGACCATATACATCAAGGGGCAGGGTAAGTTACGCTATATCGAGAATGAGACCTCGAAAGTCAAGGTATATTTTGACCTGGACATCCTGGTGGACGAAGAGATATTCATTGACTTCGAGGCGTCCACAATTAAGTCCACAGTACGCGGCGACCTGCTTTATTCCATCCTGTCGGGTTCAGACTTCAATAAATTCAGCCTGATACCTGGCGAAAACAAGGTGGCGGTATTCATAACAGACGGTATCGGGTCACTGGTACACATCTACTTCACGCCAACACACTGGTCAGCGGATAGCAGTGGGTATGGGGAAGCATTTTAGATGCTATAATATAAGACATGGCAACTTACGAACTTTGGCTCACAGATGACAGCGGCAGACGAATGTTCGCGTTGGAGAAGTATAACAACTTCGCCTACTCGCGTTCGGCATATTACCTGTCCACGTTGCAGATGCAATTCAACTTCAAAGAATGGGCTAAGATGGTACAGCCATTCTTCAGGCCAGATTGGAGAATCGAGGTCTGGCGTTCTCCCGCTTACGGATACCCGATGCAACGCGAGGACGCGTATATGCTGCGCAAACCGGAAGTGTACACACGCGAGGAAGATGCCATCCAGACCATCATGTTGCGCGGCAGGAACGGGATGGATTTACTCAACCGCAGGTACGCTATCCAATATACGGATACGCAGTTCACCACCAAGACCGATTATATTGACGACATGATGAAAGAAATCGTGCGCGAGCAATGCCTGTATGGAAGCTGCTATGACTATGCCGGAGTATTGGATAATGACCGCGCCTTCCCGCAGGGCGAGTTCACGGTACAGGCGGATTTGTCGCTTGGACCATCCGTAAAACTTGCCTTTGCCGACCGTAACGTGCTGGATATCATAAAAGAGTTGATGGAATTGTCATTCAACATGAACTATACCCTGTCCACTAACCGCAAGATATACTTTGGGGTCGTGCCTGTTGAGCTTACCGGAACGACTGCGACATTGGCAGAACCGAACGCGCAGACCGGATATGAGTTTCGCACCTTCGCTGACCTGCGCGGGACGGATAGAACGGATGGAGTGACGTTCTCGGTTGAGAATGAGAACCTGAAAGCCCCCACCTACATCGAGAGCCATTTTGACGAGGTGAATGCCGTCTTTGTCAAGGGGCAGGGCGTGGACAGCGGACGTGCCGTGTTGGAAGTGGAGAACCTGTCACTTATCAAAAAATCGAGATGGAACAGGTGCGAGGGAGTTCGTTCTGCTACTTATGAGACGGATGCCAGCGGCTTGCAGGGTGAAGCGGATGTGGCGTTGGGTGAAGGTAAACCAATCTTCAATTTGGATGCCGTGTTCCTGAACTCACCTGGCGGGCATAATACACCGCGTAGTTTATATGGGATTGACTGGGACATGGGCGACCTGTTGCCGGTAAGTTATGCAGGCAAACAATTTGAGATCGAAGTCGTCAATGTGTATGTGGCGGTAAACGAGAACGGAGAAGAAACGATAACCGGAAGGAACGCACAAGATGCTGAATAGAGGCGAAGGTGAATTTGTAAGGCGTATCAACCGTATTGAGAAATGGTTACGGCGGTTGGAAAGTATTATCAACCGACCCGTTATTACGTCCAGCAGCGGCACGATACACGACCCCGTTACCGTTGTGGATACCGCCACCATCAACCTGACGCTGACAGGACAACAGTTACAAGCGGATTATATCGGATCAACAAGTGCCGTGTCTGGACCTCGAGGTTTTTTAATAAATGGGAAAATAGTTGTTACAGTGGCATCAAATAACCTTACGGTTGCAATAAAAGGATTGGACGGAAACGATCCATCGGCATCAAACGTTGTCTCGTGCCGCATTGGAGATACAATTAGAGATATAACATCTGCATTAAGTGTAACAAAAAATGCCGGAACAAATTGGTGTAACGCGGGAAGCGTAGAATTAAGGACGAAAGAAATTGATTACTTCGTTTATCTCGGTTACAACGCAACAGATGGAGTAGTGATTGGGTTTTCAAGAATACCGGGTGGAACGGAATATGATAGTTTTTCTACCACAACCACCAACGAGAAGTTTTGTGCGATTTCGACCATCACAACTGCCGCCGCTGGTGACGATTACGAGAATATTGGCAGGTTTGCAGCAACATTAAGCGCGGGTGCTGGATATACGTGGACAGTTCCAACGTTCACCAACAAAAACTTGATTCAACGACCAATTTTTGAGTCAAGGTGGAATGATTGGCAGCCAGTCTATTCTGCTTCCGGTTCTATGACCTATACAGGCGTTACAACCACCAGAGCAAAATATAAAATCCGGTATGATGATGTTCATGTGAATCTTTATACATCCGGAACAACCGGAGGCACTGCTTCAAATGCTATTTATGCTACACCTCCGTTTACTCCGGCGCTTGGCGTAAACTTTGCAACAAAACTATACTATACGGGATTAACCAACTGGCAGGTCGGATTGGCTTCAATTGAAACTACGCCAATTATTGCTGTAACAAGAGGAGATAGCACTCAAAACTTCGCTCTTGCTGGCGATTGCCGTATGGCTGTCAATAATCTTTTTGCAATATAAAAAAGACCGGAGTATAGATGTCCTCCGGTCTCTACCGTACCACCGTCAAATCGTCAGGCTGGACGGTTACGCCACGTGTGGCAAAGCTATTGTTTATCCTTTCGACACCATCTCCTTGCGAATTGCAGAATATATTGACCGGCGGTACGCTTCTGTATTTTTTGGGAAGTATTTATTTATCAATGCGTGCCTACATGCCAATCTGACACCAACGTTGATATTAAACACGTCTGTTGGGCAACAATATGCCACGCCAGCCCAGAATTGCTTGTCTTTATTGATTGCTTTGTAGGGCGGGATGCCAACAACAATCGTTACTTGTGTAACATTTCCAAATATAGTCACACTAACAACCCCGGGCGTCCCATCCGGCATAATGAATTTGCCTTGTAGGTGGCGGATATTATTGGTTTTAGGTGCGGGGACAATTTTCTGGAGTTGCCAACTTTCCCACCCGTAATTATTGTTTTCAAGACAGATACCTTTACCGCTAAGGTTATAGCCCTTAATTGTCGTTATTTTCCCTAACAAATCTCCGGTAGTTTGGCTAAGACTGATATCAACAATCTTTACCAGATCTCCTACTTTGAATTTAGTCATCACACACCGCCTTCCAACGGTAATTCTGTTTGACCCATCGCCCGCAATGCTTCGGAATGCGCCATGCGGATTTCCTTCATAG
>JBAZUB010000018.1 GCA_041661625.1 Patescibacteria group bacterium
AGCGAGAATAAATTCTGGGTGGATTATATATACAATGGCGAGGTGAATAATGAAGCTGATTTGAGAACAGCGATGCAAAGAGCGGCGGTGACAGGAAATAAACCGGCACGAACGTCGTGGACCGCCGAGATAGGCAGTGAAAAATTAAAGAGTCATTGGTTCCCCTATCTTTTCTACTTTACCCACCAAAAAGATCCAGATGAGGCAGATAAGGATTATTGGTACGGCAGAATTGATTCGGGTGACCGGAATACGATTGAGAAGCTGGGCGGAACGATCCAGTGGCTGAAGGACCAAGAAGGGAAAACGAGAAGGTGACAAGAAAAATCCGAAATCCTAAACTTGATAAATCCTAAACAAATCCGAAATCTTTAAGACCAAAAACACTAAAGGTTGTTGTTGGAAAGAGGGTTTTTAGGGTTGATTTTGAGAGGTTTTTACACATAAACATTCATATAAGCGCCAGCGCATGCTATGCTAGGTGTACGGATTCGTTCATCCTTCAATTTTTGTAATGAGAAGCAGAAAACCGCACGTAGCAATATTTTTTGGCGGACAAGCCGGCAGTCACGATTTAAGTGAAGAGACCGGTTATTGGGCATGCCAATACATTCCCCGCTCCAAGTATCAGATCACTCCAATTAGGGTTGCGCCGGATGGCAACTGGCAAGTGCCGCTGGGCAGCCTGCCACAGCAGGGCCCGATCCGCCGCATGATGACGAAGATGTTTGAAGCTGTACCGGTTGTATCGGCATCCCGAGGGCTGGAACGACTACTGCGAAGGCCGGTAGATTTGTTGCTGACATTCGTACGAGGAGTGGGCGGTGATGATGGATCGTTGCATGGGGTGGGCAGGACATTGTCTATACCGGTGGTGGGGTCACCATTACCGGTGTGTCAGCAAACCAGCGATAAGTTTATCTGCGCACAACGAGTCAGCAATATTGTGGCTAGCCCAGCGATGCAGCGTTTTAAAAAAAATGCGGACAGTAATCAGATTGTGGAAGTGATCAGAAAATTGTATGTGCCGCCTCTGTTTGTAAAACCGGTGTATGAGGAAGGCAGCGTGGGAGTGGAAGAAGTGAATAGCATTGATGAACTGGGAGCCGCCGTACGCCGAGCGCAACAAGCAGGTGATGTGATAGTACAGAAGAGAGCGCCAGGCACCGAGATGACAGTGACGCTATATAACGATCAGCGCGGACAAGTCAGAGCCTTACCCCCGACAGTGATAGTGCCGCAGAAAGTGTCCTTTTACGATCATCTGGCGAAACGCCGTGCCGGACGGGTGGCACTTAATACTCCATCGGTGGAAAGTAATGCGATATTAAAGAGAGTGCAGGAAGTGGCTCGGGATATTTATGATGATGTTGGCTGCGAGGGAGTAGTCAGTTTTGATATCAACGTGGACGGACAAGACATTAAGTTATTAGAGGTCAACACGATACCGACGCTGACAGAATTGACGCCTCTATTTCAGCAATTAAAAGCCGGGCAAGTTCATCCGACTACTTTATTAGACCTGCAGATTGCGCGAAGTCTTTAGGGTTTTGCTGGAGAGCGGTTAAATACCCATCTCTTTACGAGAGGACAATATGGGGACAGTTAGAAGATGCGGGCAATGAGTGCTAGGTATGTATCCTTTTAGGCCGATGGCCGGCAGATGGCTGAGGCTGACTGGGATGGCTTGGATTGCCAGTAGTCGCCGGACGATGGTGTGGTGTGGCTCGATGCTCTCTCTTATAGGGAGTTCGGCGAATGAGTTGAGCGCGTTGGCCGGTTAACTTTTCCCGGGCTTTGGCCATAATATTTTTATCGGAATCGTATTCCAAGCAATTGATAGCTTCGTCGATCGGGTGCCAGGCGGCATCAATAAGGTTCTCTTCGGCTTGCGGGGTAAGTTTTTTTTGGTCAGTGGTCATAAGGAAATAGTGGACAGTCTTTTTTACCAGGGCTTCTTCGGCTTGAAAAGAATAACGGGTGACGCCTAATTGGTCTTTAATTGATAGCGAAGTAATACCGGCTTCTTCTTGCACCTCTCTTATTGCCGCGTCAGACACAGTTTCACCGGCGGCTGGTTCAACGTGCCCTTTAGGCAAAATCCAGACGGGGCCGCGCTTATGTTCGGTTTTTAATAAGGCCACTAACCATTGGTCATGTTCCTGGCGGGCAACAACTCCGCCGGCAGATACTTCCCAGCGGATAGGACGGCGATTGGACGTGCGTTTATAGCTGCCGCGATCATGGCTGGCGGCGGGATGAGAATAAACACGGCGCGGTTTAGCCGCCGGTCGAGGTGTCTGCGGGATTGGTGGTGGAATTGGATTCATTAGTAGGTATAGGTGATTTTTTTACAGGTGTCGCAGCGGGTGAGAGAGAAGGTTGCACGGCAACGGGAGTGGGAAGTACGGTAACTGAGGGCGATGCTTGAGGATCAGTGACGGGAGGGACTGTAGACGGGGGCGCTTCTCCATTAGCGGCTAACACCCGCGGAAATAATTTGGGAGATTTGTAACGGCTGTAAAACGTTTGATTAATAATAGTCTTATCGGCCAGAGCGACTTCCTGGCTGACATAGGCTTTGACTGATCCGTCAGAACCACGCTCATAAGTAACGGGGCCGGTGACGGTCACAGAACGATTATCTTCTGTCCCCCAGAAGTCGAAAGCTAGTTTGGTTCCTTCAATACGAGATTGGATAAGGATATATCCGGGAGTATTATTCAGGAAACGCAGGTCAGTATAGGGTGGATAGATGGTAGCGTCAAGGCCGGGTTTGCCATAATAACTGACCGCATAAGAATGATTACGGCGCTGGGTAATTTCCAGGCCGGAGTATAAAGCAGAGCGGAACAAAGTGGTGGAAACTTGACATAGTCCCCCGCCAAATTCAGGAGTGGTGACGTTCTCTTTAATAACTAATTCCGGCTTAAAACCGGTCGCGGCGTTGACCGGACCAATAAACTCATTGAATGAAAATTCAGCACCGGGGGGTATTAATAAGCCGTGGTAACGAGAGGCACCCAGCACAATGTTGTGCTTGCGGTTATTAGGTGAACCAGCAAAATCTGATTCACCCGTAGCAAGTTTAGCGGTGATACCAAGCTGCTGGATATCCGCTTGTTCAGAGATGGCCGGCTCGGTAACTACTACAGCCAAGGGTATAACCCGGTCATGCTTAGCTAGCTTGGCGGCGATGTTCGTGGCGGTGGCAGTAAGGTCTAGCTGTCGGCCAGATTGAGGTAAAGCGAACTGGTCTACGCGGCCATCGTCGCGCAGGACAAAGCGGGCATTTTGCGCCGACTGATCAATATCAGGAACGATGGTGGTAGTTAAGTAGTCAGCTAAACCGGCTGGATTCATTTTCAAGCCAAGGATCTGATTATTGAAATTGCTGGGATCGACTTGGGGAGTAAATTCCAGCAGTCGTTTAATAGTAAATGGTTTCATCGGGAAAGTTTTGTCAGCAAAAGTTAAATCGATGCCATCGGCGAGAATTTGCCGAGCGAAAATTAAGGCAGATTGTGTTTCTTCGTCCTGCACGCTAGCATCGCTAGTTTGTAACGTGAGAGGAATGCTGGTAGACCAAGCGGAAGTAATGACTACTTCTTGTAAGGCACCTTGCAGCGTATCGGTTTGGATAGTCTCCCCGGGGCGGCTGGGCACCAAAGCAAGTTCGTCGGTGGCATTAAACTGCAACGTGGCATTTTGCGGGATATTAATGAGGGCAGAAAAGTCGGTGTTAACTTGCTGGGATAAGATGGCGGTATCGATCAGGGGCACTGGCTGGATTGTCGGCTGGTTAACTATAGATGTAAGAAAATTGTTTTGTTCAATGACTTGGCGTGTTGCCTCGTGGTCTAGGGTGACGCCAAGCTGCGCTAACTGGTAGGTACGGGATTGGTCACGGAGGGTTAAAGTGACCGATTGGCGGGCAATGTCTTCTTCTAAGGTATTGATGATAGCCGGTAAGCCGTCAGTACTCATGCCAGTAAGATTGTGCAGACCAGCTTGAACACCAGGAGCAATACGGCCGGAGAAAACTACGGGAGTTAAGACAAAAAGACCACCGAGCAGAATGATAGTAACGGTTAGGGTAGCAACAATAAGTGAGAACTTGAGCATAAACTTAGTTTAGAGTATACGGTGAACTTAAGCACTGGGTTAGGGTATTTTTGTATATATA
>JBAZUB010000019.1 GCA_041661625.1 Patescibacteria group bacterium
CCACTATATACGCCGTGCAATACAACTCAACCCGAAATTGCGTGATAAATTCAAGATAAACGGATACCGTATCACATCCCCGTCCGGTTCGTTTATCGAAGCCATCCCAATTGACCCATCTGGCGAAGCGGGTGGTAACGCTGATGGTATAACCTGGTCAGAACTTTGGGGATCCAACGAAATTGCAAAACAGAATATGTGGACTGAGCAAACCCTGCCCCCGGCCAAGTATGGACGTTCATTTCGTTGGATCGAGAGTTATGCTGGTTTTTCCGAAGAATCGGACTTGTTGTACAGCCTGTATGATATTGGCGTGAAACAGGGTCATCTACTCTGGCCGGATAAACTGTATGACGTTACCGAAGGCGAACCGACCCCGCTCGAATTGTATGTGAACGAAACCGCAGGGATGCTATGTTTGTGGAACACCCAACCCCGTTGCCCGTGGCAGACCAAAAAATATTACGCGGCTGAAGAACAGATACTTCCACCCAACCAGTTCCAACGCATCCATCGCAACCAGTGGGTGACAAGTTCGGAAACGTTCGTGCCTGCCGAATGGATTTGGGCTTGTAAACGAACCGAAGAAGAATGGCCGAAAATAGACTTTACAAGGCATCCTGTAATTATAGGTATGGATGCGGCTACTTCAAATGACAATTTTGGTTTGTACATGGCTTGCCGTCACCCAACAAGAACAGACGAGATACTTACTTTATATGCAAAAAAATGGGCACCAAATAAAAGTACGGGGAAAATAGATTTTATTGGAACAGAAGATAAACCAGGTCCAGAAGATGTATTGCGTAAACTAATAAAACAGTATAACGTCATTCAAGTCGCTTATGACCCCTACCAAATGCACTCGGTAGCTGAGAGATTTAAACAAGAGGGGTTGGCATGGTTCAGAGCATTTAATCAAGGTTCAGATCGTTTGATAGCGGATAGTGGATTGAGAGATTTGATACGAGACAGACGTTTTTGGCATCGAGGAGAACCAGATTTGATTGAGCATTTTCTAAACGCAAACGCAAAGATAGATGACCAAGACAGTAAAATTCGTATCGTGAAAAGAGCAGATAGGCTTAAGATAGACCTAACTGTTGCGGCATCCATGACCGCGCACGAGTTGCTACGACTCAATTTAGGATAAAGGAAGCGAGGAAGAAATGAAATATAAAGCCCCACGAAACCCCGTCAAGACACGGGAAGCATTGCCAAAAACCAACAGGAACAAGAAAGGTGAGTTTGAGTTGCTCTGCCCGTTCTGCGTCCCAACCCATGTGCTTACGCCCAACAAACCATCCACCTGCGGAACACAGGTACAGGTCAAGGCTGTCCAGTACATGATTACGCAGCATACCGCCAAGCAGAAAGGTATCGTCTGTATGAAGTGTCACAAGGGTACTGGCGGAGAGATGGTAGCCTGTATGAACGGGTTCATCCACACATTCGACTGCGCGCCCGGAACGGTGGTGTTGTCCACTGAACCCAAGTATGACAAGTGGGCGGCAAAGGTGTACCGACTTCCCACTTCGATACGGAAACAAATCGAGAAGCGCATGGGCGAGGTCAAGCAGATCAAGGAAATTGACGCGTCCGGCAATGAGACTGGCAAGATACTTGGCTATTTTTTCTACAAAAATGACGTATAATGATAACAGGTACTTTATGAGGTAAACCATGCCAAGACAACCCGATCTGCAACCCGAAAGTCAATTTCCCGCGCAAGCGATTGCCGAAAGCAAGCAGGTATTCCCGAAGGTAGACACCTTCTCAAGCCCTGGAAACGGCTGGCAGACGTGGAACCTCGCTTCGGCGGCTGATTCAATCTATCCGTGGGGTAAGAATGTATTACGCCGCGACCAGCAACTACGCGACTTCTGGCCGTCTGAAACCTTTCTGGCGGGTGCGTTTGCTTCTGTCTGTTTCAACCGTGCCAGTATGGATTGGGAGATTCGCCATCCATCCAATAAGGTTGCCCAGTCCGTTACCGATATGCTTAACTCCGCCATTGCAGGACAACATATTGGCTGGACAATGTTCGAATTGACCGGCGCACAAGATCTGTATGGCACAGATAACGGAAGATTCATCGAACTTATCCGTGATCCTGGTTTGGATGCCAATAGCCGGTTCAAAGGCGAGAAAGCCCCCGTGATTGGCATTGCCCACCTGGATAGTAACCAGTGTCAACGTACCGGAGACCCGGAATACCCCGTCCTCTACACAGACCGCAACTCCAAGATACACAAGATGAAGTGGTACGATGTTATTCCCTTCTCTGAATTCCCGTCCCCTATCGAGAAAATGAATGGCGTGGGTGTGTGTAGTCTCAGCCGTATCATACGCCTTGCCCAGATCATGCGCTCCATTATGATCTACAAGGACGAGAAGATAAGTGGTCGCCGATTCAAACAACTTCATCTGGTATCGGGAGTATCAAAAACTGATATCAACGATGCCATGAAACGCGGGCAGGAAGAAGCCGATAATCAGGGTGCGTTACGTTTTGTATTACCCGCCATTATCGCCTCGCTTGACCCAGAGAAGCCGGTCAGCACTGTCACCATTGACCTTGCCTCCCTGCCAGATGGTTATGATTATGACCAAGAAATGCAGTGGTATATCTCCGGGCTGGCACTTGCCTTCGCCGTGGATTACCAGGAATTTGCCCCTCTGCCAGGTGGGAATATCGGTTCGTCCAGTCAGTCGCAGATGTTGAATCGTAAGGCAAACGCCAAAGGGCCGTCCACGTATATGCGCAGAATGGTTGAGAGTTTCAAAGCGTATGGCGTGTTACCGCGTGGCGCAGAACTGGTCTATAACGACATAGACGAACAGGAAGAATTGGAGAAACAGGCGGTACGCACATCGGCTATGGAAGAGGCGGCTATCAGCACGCGCTCGTTCATCCTTACCCCCGATGCGGCTCGGCGGGATTTGGTACGCCGTCATATTTACGACCAGGCTACCATTGCTGGCATTGAAACCGATTATGGTATCGAGGAACTGGCTCCCAAGCAAAATGTCGGAGAATTTGGCGGGAACACCATCCAGGAAGATGCCGGCAGACAGACAACCGGCAAGCAGAAAGAAACGGTGGGCGGACGACTACGCAAGATGTTTGGGGTGTAAATGTACATCGAAGTAAAAGTAATAATTCCAAAGAACATATTCCTGACCGATGACATGATAGCAGAGATCGAGAGGATTCAGCGCGTCAAGAGTGCGCCGGATGTTATCAAGATGTTCAAATCAACAACCGAAGGGTGGGACGGCAAGCCTGGTTTCCTGAAAAGTCACGGAAAGACAGCCACGAGTATCTATTCCAAGATATATCCCGGCGGTACTTACGCATGGAAATATAACCTTGTAAACATCGGCTCTCCGCCACACACTATACCAAAATCGGGTACTGCTCTAATGCGCTTCAAACCTGGATACAGGGCATCCACATCTCCAAGAATTTTGAGCAGCCGCGCCAAACAGAGATTTGGATATTACATATCCACCACACGCGTAGACCATCCTGGTTTTCCCGGACGCGAGTTTGATGCGGAAATCGCCAAACAGTATCAACCTATATTTGAAAGAGATATGAACGCAGCCATCCAAAAGACCGCCAATAAATCTGCAAACCAAAAGTCACAATAAGTATGTTACAAATGACATAATTCGTGCTATAATCTGAAATGAGGTTGCCATGAACAAAGACCAGAAGAAACAACTGTCCCGCGAGAAACGCCGCTTACAGCGCGAGAAACGTGCGCGTCTCGAAAAGGACATTGAC
>JBAZUB010000020.1:0-3406 GCA_041661625.1 Patescibacteria group bacterium
CTCTGTCTGGTGTTTATGCGTGGCGATGGCAAGATTGGTTGTCCAATGATCCGAGCGTGGTCAGTTTGGATCCCGTGGGCGAGTGCGCCGGCACGGGAACAATTTGCCATAACGACGGCGAGTGCGGCACGGGCGGCGTTTGTGAATTCAATGCCAGCCAGATAGCGACAGCGGAAAATAAAAATGGTGAAGCAAGAATTTTAGTTTCGGCAGAAATTACCACCGATACGGTTTTGTCGCCTCGTACCGTGGGACAAGTGAAGAGCGGCGGCGCGGACGCGACAGTTTTTCTTTGTGAAAATCCTTGGCCGGATAGTTTTGGCGTGACCGGGGAAGCATTGGTTGATGAAGAATTTAATTTTAAAACTTATTATTGTCAGGATAGAGGTGAAATTGGTTTTAGCGACGATTTGCCGACGGTTAGTGATCCGCCGATTGTGAATAATCCGCCCGCGCCAGGAGGCTCGGCAGACTTTTTACTCAGAGAATATTTCATATTTGTCGGCGGAAGTTACTGCACTCTTTCTAAACTTCCTTGCAATGTGGATAATCCTTGTGCCCCAGAAGGCGGTTCATGCCAGGCTTCATCCGACGCGATCGGGATCCGCATTTATACAAATAAAAATCATTTAGCTTTGTCTGATTGGTACACGGCTCAAGGATTCAGGCCGTCGGCTCCAAGT
Organism: Patescibacteria group bacterium; assembly: GCA_041661625.1. Lineage (NCBI taxonomy): Bacteria > Patescibacteria group bacterium. Next base: position 684 of record JBAZUB010000020.1, read on the forward strand.
GGGAAAACAGTTGACCAGTATGAAGCAGTGGAAGACGGCCGAACGATTTATGTTTCCGCGGCCAATCAGCCGAGAGGCGCCGATGGTTCTAGTTCTGGGCCAGATCTTTATACCAACGTTTATTTGATTTCATACAACGACGGCGCGAGCCAAGACGCGATTGATATTTATAATCAATTGGTGGAAAATTGGAAATTTAATATTAATTTAGAGAATAATAAATTGTGCACGCGTGGTGGGGAAGCGGTGACGACAGAGGATGGACAGGGAATCTCTTGTTCAGCTGATTTAGATTGTCCACAAACTCCTACACAATCTCTGTGCGACGCGCCAAAAGATAAATTAGCCCGCGATGTCAGGCGTTTATCTGATTTAGAAAAAATTAAAGCCGCGATAGAAAGATATATGGCCACGCGAGGCTATCCGCCGAAATTGGAAGCGGGTTCGTATGTCCGCGGTATTTCGACAAGCAAGTGGGATTCTTGGGCGACTCTTGGTGAGGCGCTTGGCGGCGGCCTGCCAACTGATCCATTAAATAAATTTCAGGGATGTTTGGATCCTTACAACGCCGACACTTGCTGGAGTACAAGTACTGAATCATACATGTGCCCCGGCTTGTCTCATATTTATCAATATCGTTATGAGTCGACAACGGGATTTTATGTTATTGGTTCGGACTTAGAATATGTGATTCCGCCGGAAACAAATCCGAGTTATCATTGGTTTAGAGGTGCCGCCCCGGAGAGAATTCAGTATGAGGATGTTTGTGATCGCACGACTTATAGCGTGGGCGGAGTTTGCGGCGATGGAATAATTAACGCCAGTGAAGAATGCGAACCGAGTTTGGCCAATACATGCTCCAATGATCCGACAATTTCTTGCCGAAGTGATTTAGATTGTGGCAGCGGAACGTGCCGCACGAGTGAAGAATTTTGTCCGGGCGGAACCGGCCGACGGAGCCGAACTTGTAATTTAGCTACTTGCCGATGGAATGATTGGGGAACGTGCCTTGCCACTTGTGGTAATGGAATTGTTGATGCTGGCGAAGCTTGCGATCGCGGGCGGGGCGGCGGAAGAATTCCGGGCGGTGGAACCTTACCGACTAATCAATATCAGTGTTCCACGGTTTGTCGAATGAGCGGTGGTTACTGCGGCGACGGAATTTTACAGAGTGGTGTTGGTGAACGGTGCGATGACGGGGTAGATAATGGTCGCTACGGCAGAAAAGCTGACGGCACGCCATATTGTGCGACAGGTTGCGTTGGTTCAGCGCCATTTTGTGGAAACACAGTGACTGATGGCCGAGAAGAATGCGATAGAAATACTGTCACGGCAAAAGGATTTTGTTCTCCGGAAACTGAGCCGTATGATCCCAACACACCTATTGTACCTTATGATTTTCCCTGCGATAGTAATGATGATTGTCCGTCTGATGGCGGAGAGAGGTGGCTGTGTAGAACTTGTCCCACTGTGGGGGGCTATCCTTATGTTAGAACAAAGACATGCTATGCTTCCGGAAGCCCGGAGCAATGTCAGTGGAATATGGCCTGGGACGTTTGCACTGTGACGGGGGAATGTGGAAACGGCACGGTTGAAGGAGGCGAACAATGCGATGATGGAAATGACGTGAATACAGACGCGTGTACTGACACGTGCCAAAATTCTCGTTGCGGCGACGGGTTTACACGAGCCGGGATAGAAACGTGTGATTCTGGAGCGGCAAACGGAACACCGTGCACCGCGCCGTATGGCGGAACTTGTAATTATTGCAGTTCGAGTTGCACTTTGCGAACGGCGAGCGGCCTGACTTGCGGCGATGGAACAGTGAGCGGGGCGGAACAATGCGATAGTCGTCTACCGGCTTATCCCGCCAGTTGGATTTGTGTTGATACTTCAAATCCTTGGGCGAGACTCCAAGAATCATCTGCACCAGGTTGCAGCCCATCATCTTGCACAATAACCTGCGCCACTGGCCGGGCTTGCGATAATAGAAAGTATGATGCCGCCGGGAGATATAATACGGATACTGATAGCGATGGAATAATTGACGCCTGCGATCCAAACGATAATAGCGGAACTGATGGCTGTATGGACGGCGAGACAAATTGCGCGACAGTAGATTTCAATATAGAGGGAAGAGATGACGACGGATTTAATGTGTATATTGATAATTATCTGGTTGGCAAGGCGGGCAGAATTGTAATTCCTGGAACTTGCCACTTGACGCCGCCGCCAGAAATGAGAATGGTTTGTGAATATGAGACTAAAGTTGTGCGGATAAACACATTATCAAGAGGTCGGCATAATTTACGCATTGTTTATATTGGCGGAACGCCGGGGGGTAATTATAATGTTACTTATAATTTAGATGGTACAGTTGATTTTGGCCTAGATTCGTCACACATAATTCCCGCGCCAAGTCCGCTGATGGCCGCTATCGGCGAAGAGAGCAGCATTTATTTTACCGTAAGATAAATTAAAATTAATATTCAAAATTATGTTTGAAAAAGAACCAGAAGATATGTTTGCCGGCGTGGAGCCGACAAAACCAGAGCCGTTGCGGCCGGCCGGCGCTCTTTCGCCAACTGTGCCCGGTATGTCTGGAAGCGCCGCTCCGGTTGGAGCGAGTCCGGAAGAGGTTGGAGAAGAGGCTGGGGGTCCGGGAAAGAAGAAAATAATTTTAGTTGTGGCAGCGGGAATTTTAGCCGTGATTCTTGGTGGCG
>JBAZUB010000020.1:3416-3710 GCA_041661625.1 Patescibacteria group bacterium
AAACACCGGTGGTTTCCAATCAGAATGTTAATTTGCCGCCGGTTAATGTCCCGGCTGAAATTGTATCCAATGTTAATGAAGCTCCCGTGGAAGTTCCGCCGGCGGTGCTCGATACCGCGCCGATTGTTCCTTCGCCGGAAAGCGTCGATTTGGACGGTGACGGTTTGACTAACGCAGAAGAAGTAACTCTTGGAACCGATACAACAAAAGCCGACACTGACGAAGATGGCCTTAATGATGGTTTAGAGGTAAATGTTTATTTTACTGATCCCTTGAATCCTGATACGGATGGCG
>JBAZUB010000021.1 GCA_041661625.1 Patescibacteria group bacterium
TGTTCCGTCCCAGCTACCTGAGGCCGGAAAACGGGTAGTAAATCCCACCTAATCGAGGCCGCATTGGCAGGTTCCAATCCCAGATAACCGGGGCCGGAATTGCCGGGTGTAATCCCAGCAATCCGAGGCCGGTTTAACCGGGGCAAATCCCACCAAACCGAATCCAAAAACATGGGTCCTGTTCCCAGGTAACCGGACCCATGTCGTAAAGCGTTAAACTATCTCCAGAACGAGCCAAGGAGAATAGGATGATGACGCATACAACTAGGAGGCGGTTAATGGACAGGAAAATAGTAGAACTGCTAATGCAGGGCGCATCGGTAACCACTATCACAACAGGTCTTAAAGTAGGAAAAGGCCGGATAAAAAGACTGCGCGAGAAGGCAAAAGCCTGCGGGTATCTGCCTGCGGAGGGCCGCGGCGCGGGGGTCACGCCATTGCCCGCCTACCCGGAAGCCATCTTCCATGACGATGCAGATAAACGCGTCGGCCGGCAGTCGGCGGAGCACCGGAAGCTTGATTCCATCCGCAGCTGGATAGAAGAGCGATTGGGAACCGGCTGGGATCCCGTGACGGTATTTGAAGAACTGCCGGAAGAACTGCGCGATGTAAGCCGGTCCAGTTTCTACCGGTATCTTGCCCGCGCTGATATAGCGGGGGCGGAGAAAGACAACCGAGTAATCCCCGAGATAGCCCATGACCCTGGCGAGGCGCTGATAATGGATTGGGGCAAGTTATGTCACGGCGTGGACCCTCTCACAGGCAGGAAGCGTATCGTATGGGCGTTTATCGGTGTCATGGGATATTCCCGGCGGCGGCTTGTGCGGTTGGTTTGGCGGATGGATGCGGGAACCACCCTGCGGGCGATAGAAAGCATGTTCCGTGAACTTGGCGGGGTACCGCGAAAGATTACGATAGACAATCCCAAATGCATAGCCCTGACGGCCAGCCGTTATGAGCCGTTGCTGAACCCTGTGGTTGAGCGGTTCGCCGGGCATTACGATTTTTTCTGGGAGTGCCTGCCGCCGTACGAGCCGCAGATGAAAGGGCACGTGGAAAAGCAGGTTCCCTATATGCGTCGGCTGATGCAGGCGAGAAACAATGAATGGGGCGGTATAGAATCTGAGGAGGCGTATTTGAGGGGCAAAGTGGAGCTGGCCAACGACAAGCCGCACGGCACGACGCGGCGGCGGCCTATGGAAGTATGGGAGGCGGAAGAAAAGCCCGCCATGAAGGCACTGCCGGCGGTCGAATACGCTATAGAGCAATACGGTGAAGGGTTGGTGCGGCGCGACGGGTACGTGCGATTTGATAGTCGGTATTACGCAGTGGGTGCGGGGTTGAAAGGGAAGCTGGTCACGATGATAGCCGACCACCGGCAGGTGACAATATACCGTGAGTCTCAGTTGCTTGAAGTTTACGATCGATTACGCGACCCGAAGAATATGAAAGTAGCGAAGCGGCATTATCTAAAGCCGTGGGAACAGCCGACCGGCGACAGCGGATTTTACCTTGAGCGTGCTGGCAAGGTCGGGCCTAACGTGAAGCTGTGGGTGGAGGAGGTTTTAAAACAAGGGCAGGGGTTTGTGGATACGCGCAAGGTATGGGGAGTGCTGAGCCTGGATAAGCGGTATCTGCCTGCCGAGGTAGATCTTGCCTGCGGCCGCGCCCTGGAGCTTAAAAGCATGAGTTATCGGGTGGTGGTCCGCTTTGTGGAAAACGCGCGGTACGCGGCCGGGCAGGGAATATTGTTGCCGGCCATCCCTGTTCCGGCCCTCGGTCATAAATATACGCGGTCATTAGCCGAATATAAAAATCTGCTGCCCATGGAAGGGCTGCACAAGGAGGATGGACACGCATGAACATAGAAACGGTAAAGACGCAGTTAAAGTCGCTGCATTTGTCGGCGGCGGCGCGGGAGGTGGAAGAGGTGCTGGCGAGCCACGGGTCGGCGGTGGACCTTGGCTGGGTGGCGGAGTTGCTTGAGCGGGAGCTGGATGCGCGTAAGGAGCGCGCGGTAACGCGCCGCATAGAGAACGCCGAATTCCCGGAGATAAAAACCATAGAGGGTTTTGATTGGGGATTTAACCGCAAGATAGATAAGGCGGCGATAGATGAACTGTCGGACCTTGAGTTGATCAAACGGCGCGGGATAGCGTTATTCCTGGGGCAGACCGGAACCGGGAAGACGCATTTAGCGCTGAGTTTGGGGCTTAAGGCCGCAAAGGAGGGCTTGAGGGTTTACTGCACGAGCGTTAAGAAGCTGATAGCCGAAATAGAATTGGCGCGCGCCCGTAACACCCTGGCCGGCTTATTCCGGCGCATCCTGTCATCGCAGTTATGGGTAATAGACGATTGGGGTGTGGTATCAATGAGCAGAGAGGTATCGGAAGAAGTGTTTGACCTGCTGGACAGGCGGAAATTAAATTCGGCGATGATCCTGACTTCCAACCGCGATATAGAGGAGTGGGGAGAGGTCTTTGCCGACCCTGTCCTAGCGAACGCGGCAATAGACCGGATGTTTGAGGCCGCCAAGATAGTGGTCTTCGAGGGCAAGAGTTATCGGCTGAAGGACCGGATTGTTTTACCGGACTTAAGGCTGGATCCCACGCCAAAACGAGACACACCTGTGGCCGGAGAAAGGGGCGAACGTGCGGTTGAGAAAGATGCCCTGAAGTTGCAAAGGCGGAAAGGCTAAAATGCTAAGATAAAAACGATTCGGAAAAGCGGCCTCGGTTACATGGGACTGAGGCGGCCTCCATTACCTGGGACGTGACAGTCGTGGGATGGAAGTCTATCCGAACCTAACACTAGGGGGGTTATCCAGCCCGGGAATTGGCTGGGGGGGATACTTTCAGACAATTCTCAAATTAGCACGACAATGTGATGCCGCAGGTAAGAGTATTTCCCTAAAACACAAAGCAATGATAAAGCAAACGATATTAAAAAATCCTAGACGCGCCGCAAATTCAGAAGACCAACAGATTATTAGTTGGCAAAAGAAACGCCTACACGGTTGACCTCCCCCTGTTTAACCCACCTGCGCGGTCAGTGTCAGGGGACGTGAGGCTGTCGCAAAACTAAAACCAATTTCCAAATTTTGCTACATTGCAAACATTAAGTATTTTGTGTTTATCGTCGGGGAAAGGCAAAAATCCCTGTTTTAAAAAGTTCGCTTTTGGGGGGTGTTGATTGCCAGAACAAGGGGGGGCAAAAACTAACTTTTGGTAAAAAAAACAACCCCGAACAGGGGTTGTGGAATTAGTGGTAAATTGGCGCGGCCAACGGGGGCCAAAAACTAACTTTTTAGATTCGTCCTTCATAGGGAAAACCCGTTTTATGCCTGCCTTCGAACTGCCTTTAGACCTCTTCCTTGAGCGCTAACGAGATTTGACCACCCCCTGCTAATCAGAATTGACCAGCCAAATCGGTAATCCGTACAAATCCCAACACAAACTGTATCAGTAATGAATCCAGGCG
>JBAZUB010000022.1 GCA_041661625.1 Patescibacteria group bacterium
GTTCTCGCGAATGGATGTTGACGGAAGTCCGGCAGCGTGGGCTGACCAATTTCCATCTGCCGGGAAGATTCCCCGTGGAAACGATGCCCGGCCTTATGCAGAAGGCGTCAGTGCTGTTGGTGACGCTCACAGATCAGCCAATCTTTGCGGCGACGGTTCCCAATAAAGTTCAAGCGTACATGGCGTCAGGGCGGCCGATCATCGCCTGTTTGAATGGTGAAGGTGCTCGTTTAGTCGTTGAATCCGGGGCGGGATTGGCTACGCCAGCAGAAGATGCCGGTGCTTTGGCGGATACAATTTTGCGTTTATATCGGCAATCATCCAGTGAACGTGAAATAATGGGCAACAATGGACGCAGGTATTATCAAGAGCACTTTAATCACGATCGTTTGATCGACCAATTGATCGTATATTTACAATCTGTGTCAAAAAGTGGTAAATGTGCTCAGTGAAAATACCGGTAATTAGTGCGACCAGTATGATGTACAGTGAAACGGGTGCGTATCGTGTTTATCAATTTTGCACTGGCTTGGTCAAGTGCAAGTCGGCAGTGGTTCGCTGCTTTGAGCAGCGCGTCTCAGTAGTGTTGGATCCAAGAGTGTTATGAGTCAAAAAGATATATGCGCGGTAATACTCGCGGGAGGAAGTGGTGGTCGCTTATGGCCGCTTTCACGACAAAATTTGCCCAAGCAGTTTTTGTCGCTGGATGGAGGCGTGTCGATGCTGCAAGCCACGATTAATCGTCTGTCCCCTGTCATTGCAAAAAAGAATGTCCTGATTATCACGCAGGAGGCTCATGCCAAGGGCGAGTCTTATCACTCCCTGCTACCCTATCAATCCCTATTTGAGCCCATCGGGCGCAACACTGCGCCAGCCATTGCTTTGGCGGCAGCTTATCTCACTTCAAACGGAGCCGACCCAGTTATGGTTGTGTTGCCGTCTGATCATGTCATAAAAGACGAAGTGCGTTTTCGCTTGTATTTGGACATCGCCATCCAGGCAGCCGAAGAAGGCAAGCTTGTCACCTTCGGCATTCAGCCGACTCGTCCTGATACAGGATTCGGTTACATCAAGACAAAAAGTAGGATTGATAATAACGGTTTCCAGCGCTGTCAGGACGACTCTACTCACAGCCCCGCTTTCGAATTCCGTTCCAGCGTTTATGACGTGGAGCGATTTACCGAGAAACCCGATTTAGCTACTGCCGAACGTTTTCTTAAAGAAGGTAATTACTATTGGAATTCCGGCATGTTTGTGTGGCGAGCCTCGGCGATTCTCGATGAGATTCAACGACACTTGCCAGCGGTTTATAAGGTCGTGGAAACCATTCGTGCTGAAAGCCTCGCTGGCGGCGGATTTCAGCAAGCGGTAGAAAAACACTTCGTTGCCATGCCGTCCATCTCCATCGATCATGGTGTGCTGGAAAACTCGGATCGTGTTTCGCTGATCCCCTGCGATATTGGCTGGAATGATGTTGGCAGTTGGCAAGCGGTGCATGAAATTTCCGGCAAGGATGAAAATGGTAATGCTTTGCAAGGCAATGTTATCGCCGTGGATTGCAAAAACAGCTTGATTCGTGCCGAAAAACGCTTGATCGCAGTGATTGGAGTGGAAGATCTGTGTGTGGTTGAGACGGCCGATGCCGTGTTAATCGCTAAAAAAGACCAAACTCAGCGTGTGCGCGAGGTGGTGGATGCGTTGGAGGAAAAGGGCGCGACCGAGCATGTCCAGCATATGAAAGTGATGCGTCCGTGGGGTAACTATGCCGTGCTCGAAGTCGATCCAGAAGGCTTCAAGATCAAGCGTATCGAAGTCGCGCCCGGCGCACGGCTCAGCCTGCAAAGCCATAAACAGCGTTCCGAACATTGGGTAGTCGTTTCTGGTACGGCAACCGTCACCAATGGCGATGAAGTTATCACTGTGCATAAGAACCAGAGTACCTACATTCCGATAGGTGCGAAACATCGTCTGGAAAATCGCAGCAGTGAGCCTTTGCATATTGTCGAGATACAAGTCGGCGATTATTTGGATGAAAACGATATCCAGCGCTATGAAGATAACTACGGACGATAACTGTAAACAAAGAATAGACTAAAATGAATCAAACAAGAAAAGTCGCATTGATCACCGGTGTAACCGGACAAGATGGAGCTTATCTGGCCGAATTCTTGCTCAATAAAGGTTATATCGTGCATGGCATCAAACGCCGCGCCTCGTCCTTTAATACTGCGCGAGTTGACCATCTGTACCGCGACCCACATGAGGATGGCGTACGCTTTTTTCTGCACCACGGTGACCTAACCGATTCGAGCAGCTTGATCAGAATTATTAAGCAAGTGCAGCCGGATGAGATTTATAATCTGGCCGCACAAAGCCATGTCGCAGTGTCGTTCGAAGAGCCGGAATATACCGCCAACTCGGACGCGTTGGGTGCTTTGCGTGTATTGGAAGCCATGCGCATCCTCGGTTTAGAAAAGAAAACCCGTTTCTATCAGGCTTCCACCTCCGAGCTGTATGGCCTGGTGCAGGAAATTCCGCAAAAAGAAACAACTCCATTTTATCCCCGTTCACCTTATGCGGTTGCCAAGCTTTATGCGTACTGGATCACGGTCAATTACCGCGAAGCCTATGGCATGTATGCTTGCAACGGTATTCTGTTTAATCACGAATCGCCAGTCCGTGGGGAGACTTTTGTAACGCGAAAGATTACCCGTGCATTGGCTCGCATCAAGCTTGGATTGCAGGAACACCTTTATCTCGGCAACCTAAATGCTTTACGTGATTGGGGGCATGCCAAAGATTATGTTGAAATGCAGTGGCTCATGCTGCAACAGGAGCAACCGGAAGATTTCGTCATCGCCACGGGAGTGCAATATAGCGTGCGTGACTTTGTCGACATCGCCGCCAAGGAGCTAGGTATTATTGTTCGTTGGGAGGGTGAGGGTTTGGATGAAAAAGGTTATGACGCATCAGGGAAATGCATTGTCTCAGTCGATCCTCGTTATTTCCGTCCCACTGAAGTTGAAACGCTTCTTGGCGATCCGTCAAAAGCTAAGAATAAGCTCGGCTGGCAACCGAAAATTACCTTCATGGAGCTGGTTAGAGAAATGGTGCGCGAAGATCTTAAGACTGCTGAGCGTGATGAGCTGGTGAAACGTCACGGCTATTATACGAACTCCTATCATGAGTAATATCGTGTGAAGCTAGGTCACAATCTGCTGGCAGGGTTGGCTAATTCGATTTGGTCTGCGCTGGTCGGGTTGGCGGTTGTTCCGTTTTACCTTAAATATCTTGGAATAGAAGCCTACGGTTTGATTGGTTTTTTCGTGACCACGCAAGCCGTGTTAAGTCTTCTCGATATGGGAATGGCTCCGACCATTAATCGTGAGGTTGCGCGCTGTTCGGCAGCAGGGAGTTTGCAGGAATCAGGGAAG
>JBAZUB010000023.1 GCA_041661625.1 Patescibacteria group bacterium
CTTAGTGTGTCGGGATGGTGTTGATCCATCGACAATAAAGCTAAACTTCAACGATAACGGGTAATACCATGGGCCGGCGCTCGTCCACCAAGAAGGCGGACTCGCTTAATTTGTACAGGCTAAGATGCTTTTAATGGGTAAGGCTACACTTCGACTATAACTGGCAGGACCATTGGTCGGCGCTCGGTTTGTTTGTACAAGAATTGGCCGATGTCGTCACGGATACTTGACTTAAGGTGGGTCCAGTTGGGTTCACCGCCATGGTTTTGACCAGCCTGTTTCTTCACGATCTTACTGATTTCCTTTTTAGTGTCGCGGACTAGCTGTTGCTGTTCTTTCATGTAGATAAAACCGCGGGAGATAATGTCTGGTTCTCCTACTACTTCGCCAGAGCGGCCGTTGATCATAGCAATAACTACGACCATACCGTCGGAAGCGAGGACTTGACGGTCTCTCAGGACAACGTTGCCGACATCACCGACACCGAGGCCGTCAACCATCACAAATTTAATGTCATACTTTTCTCCATTGAGACGGACTTTTTCTGGTGTTACTTCAACTACTTCGCCGTTGCTGGGCAGCATGATATTACCGCGGTTCATACCGTTGGCAACCGCCAGTTTGGCGTGTTCAGCTCGGTGGGAGAAGTACCCGTGGGCCGGAACAAGATATTTGGGCTGCATTAGATGGATCATATGCATCAAATCATCCCGGTGACCGTGTCCGCCAGAGTGAATATCCATCATTTTGTAGTGGAAGACTTCAGCACCTTGTTTATAGATTTGATCTTTTACTAGCTGTACGGACGCTTCATTGCCAGGGATAACGGATGAGGAGAAGATTACTACGTCGCCCGCTTGCAACTCTAAGGAGCGATGTTCCTTGTTAACGATACGCATTAATACGGCATTGTCTTCGCCTTGAGCACCGGTGCAGAGGATGAGGACTTTGTTGGGCGGCAGTTTATTGCTTTCTTCTGGCGTGATAATTGTTTCTTTACTGACTTTCATGAAGCCTATCTCACGGGCAATCTCTACGTTAGTCTTCATAGAGTACCCATCAATAGCAACCTTACGACCATGTTTTTCCGCGACAGCGATTAGTTGCTGGAGACGGTCAATCATTGAGGAGAAGGTAGCGGCGATGATGCGCTGTTGAGGATGGTCATCAAAGAGTTTGAAGAGATTGGTTTCGACGGTTGACTCAGATATAGAATGGCCTTCTCGTTCAGCCCCTGTTGAATCAGAGTACAAAACAGAGATACCCTTGTTGCCTAATTCCTGGATATGTTTTTCGTCAGCCGGCTGATCGTTAACTGGCTTGTTATCAAACTTGAAGTCACCGGTGAAGGCGATGGAGCCGGCCGGGGATCGGACAACTACACCGAAGGCATTGGGGACAGAATGATTAACGTGAAAGGGCTCAATGGTGAACTGGCCTAACTGGAAGGGTTTTGTGGTGTCGATAATTTTGACATTCGGCTTAGCATATTGGGGGAAATCATCCTGCCGTTTTTGAACCAGACGCATGGTGAATTCAGAGCCGTAAATGGGCGGATTACCCAGTTTTGGTAATAAGTGGGGAACAGCACCAAAATGGTCGTAGTGAGCATGAGTGATAATGACCCCTTTAATTTTCTTTTCTTTACCGTATAGCGGTGAAATGTCAGGAATAACATAATCGATACCGTACATTTGCTCGCCGGGAAACATTAATCCTAAGTCGATAACAACAATGTCATTTTTATATTCAACGGCGGCGGAATTGCGCCCGATTTCCTCAAGGCCACCTAAAGGGATCAAATACATCCCATCGGGATTGCGCGGCGGCTGTTTGATGTCGGGCAAATTTCGTGAACGAGAAGGCCCGAAGTGAACTGCTTTAGGATTTCGACGACCCTGGTGGGGTCGGCGAGGGGAGCGCTGGCGAGGTGGATTATGGCGGACTGGTTTAGGCTTTGATGCTGGTGCCACTTTGTGTGTGCCGTGAGTTTGGGTTGGGCGCACTGGTGGAGGCGGCGGAACAGGGTTGTTCGACGGACTCTTTGGTGATGTATTTGGTTGTATCATTTGATGATTAAAAAATTAGTTTTTTTGATGACAGGATATAACTAGGCTTCGGTAAACACATAAAGCAATAACGCTTTGTGCACTGTACTGGTCCTTACGTTGTTAGCCCGTCGATCGTAATAAGCGAAAAATCAGAGATTATGGCGTCTGAGCTTTCGTTTATGGCGATTAATCAATATATAGACTGTAGCAGAATGGCAGAGAATGTCAAATTGAAAAGTTAAATATGAGAAATTAATTGTTTAATAAGGCTAAAAAAATAAAAAAGGGTTCGCGGCGCGGTGGCTGCGGACCCTGAGAGAAAATGTGGGTTTAGGCTTTCTGGCGGGCGAGAAATTCTCGGCCTTTGCCGACGTCAGTATTGATCGGCACGCCATCTTTACAGCGTGGACAGTCGGCCTCGTCCCATGCATCCAGCTGCACATTGAGAAGGGCTTCCAGTCTGGGAACATCGGCTACGTCTTCGCGTTTGACACCACCGCGGTTGCAGAGAACACCAAGGCCAACAATATTGTCACTAATGGATTGCGTGGCCTCGACTACTCTCTTAGCAGAACCGCCAGTAGTGAGAACATCCTCTACTGCCAAGACGTTCTTGTCGACGACAAGCTTGTCGTAGCCACGTTTGATGACGAATTCTGGTTTCTTGATAACCAGTTCATCGCCTTGGCGGAGAGTGATTTCAATTGTCACCGTCATATCCTCATTGGCTTTGATGACAGATTGTTCATCTTTCTCAGCATAGATACCGAGAACGTCTTGGCGGGTGATCATAGAGAGATGAAATGCTACCCACTGGGAGAGAATGACGCCGCCGATAGCTGGAGCGATCACTACTTCTACATTGTTATCCGCGAATCGCTCCGCTATAGCGCGGCAGAGATGGGATGTCTCAATAGTATGCGGATAGACTGCGTCCTTGTTGATATAGGCTGTGCCGTGTTTGCCAGAGGTGTAGACGATATGGCTGTCGGTAATCACCGCGCCGGTACTACGCAGGGTTTGTTGGATTTCAGACTCTTTCATGGCTGATCTACCTTTCGATGCTGGTTAATGAGATCACGAAGTTTGACGGTTTCCTGACGGGC
>JBAZUB010000024.1 GCA_041661625.1 Patescibacteria group bacterium
TCCACATTAACTTTATGCACTTCTGCCGTAACACTGTTCGCTTTGTTGATCGCTTCCCATTTACTGGCCTCTCCGCGGTTGACTGACTCAAACACTTGTCCGTCAACTTGGTACATCTTGGTTTCAGAATCTATTTGAGCGGTCTTTGCCTGTACAGTCGCCTTATAGGTTTCAGTTGTTGAGTTATTGGCATCGGTCAAGGCTTTCAGTTCTGAGGCTTTGGCTTCGGTCGCTATCTTATGTTCATCAATTACCAGCGTGTTTGATTTTATAACGGCATCAATGCGGCTGGCGTCCCGCTTAACTACTGAGTCAAACACCACGGCATCGGCTTTGTATAAATCGGTTAAAGCGTTAATCTGCGTTGCCTTGGCTTGCGTTGTGGCTTTGTAGGTTTCTGTTGTTGAGTTATTGGCGTCGGTAATGGCTTTTAGTTCTGACGACTTGGCATCGACATTGACCTTATGAACTTCGGCGGTCACGCTGTTAGCCTTATTAATCGCCTCCCATTTACTGGCTTCGCCCTGGTTAATAGAAGCATAGACTTGCCCGTCTGTCTGATAAATCTTGGTTTCCGAATCCACTCTTGACGCTTCTGATTTATTCAGTTCTGAAAAAATCCTTACTGACACGTCATTAAAATCGTTAATTGACTTGCGCTGTTCCGCGACCGCCGCCACTTTGGATTTATAAATCTCGGTTTTTTGCGCGGCTATTTGCAGAGGGACTTCGTAATTAATCTTGACATCGGCATCCAGTTTTTTCGCTCTGGCGTTATTGACACTGGTAAATGCGTCAATCTGTTTGCCAAAAGCGTTAGCCAGCGTATCATACAGCTTGGCTTTGATTTCCTCGCCGGATAATTCAGCCTTATAGCCTTCATATTCCAATGCCTTTGCGCCGTATTCTGCCACAAACGCCCTGACATTGGCCTCGAATTGCTGAATCTTTAAGCCGTCGCCTTCCAGTTGGGTTTTAACCGCTTGCAGTTCGGACGCATATAAGCCAAACACGGCCACCACAGCGTCTATTCTGCCCCGGTAATGATCCAGTTCTTGCTGATTCAACGTACCTATTAATTTTTGGCCTTCCAGTCGCGTTTTATACAGTTCCAGCTTGGCGAGTTCGGCCTGTATCCGGTCACGGTAAACTTGTGATTGTGCGGTATAGAGCGTAACACCTGCATTGAAGTAATTGACCTTGATGTTGTACAAGTCAATCCCGGATTGAACCGCATACTTGGCCGCTTCAAAACCGCGTTGCTGTATCGATTGATGCAGCACGATCATTTCATGTTCGAGAGACAGCGCATTGGTAAAGGCAAAATGCACATTGGCCTGTTCCAGCGTGGCTTGCGATACCGCTATGTTCCGTGATTCGGTAATGTCGAATTCCACTTGCTGTTCCATTGCCCGGAATACCGCTTCGGCTTCATCCCCTTGCGGCATCGTCCAGCCTGAGCGCGACCACATCCGCGTAATTTGATCAACCTGCGCTTGTGCGGCTGAGGCGGTACGTTCCCTTGCCCTATCCCATAGTTGTTGTTCTATGACGGGATTTAAGCCCGTCTGTGCGGTGTTCTGTATCCAGCTTAACAATTTATCCTTCAGCGTGTCGTTAAGAATCGACTGATACTCAGCGTCCGTCCAATTAAAACTGACGCTAGGCGGCGCATCCAGAACCGTTGGCAAAACACCATCAAATACCGCTATAATTAATTCCGGTTCAGCCGGCAAGGTCAGTGTACGTAATACCGGTGCTGTCGGCATCGTATTATCAGGCTTGTCCGGGTATGCGCGTTCTGGCAAGATATCGGCAACCGGGGCGGCTTTGTTGAAAGCAGCGGGCGGCGTGATGGTGCGGATAACCGGCTCGGCGGCGGTCAAGACCGGAACCGGGTCAATCACCAGTTCAGCTACAGAACCGACAACAGGGTCAGTTGGATCGGACGGGAAAGGCGTTGTCGCTTCGGTTAAAGCAGGTGTGGCAGGGGTGTTGTAAAATATCCCCGGCTTGGTGGGTTGCTCTGCAAAGTTGGGATTGATCGCTTGCATGGCTTCCGCTACCGGGAATACCGTATTCAAAGGCAATGGTGTAGGCGGAGCTTCAAAATCGGTATTGATTACCGGGCGCACTGGTGCGGCTTCAAAGTTTGTGTCAACAGGTTGCATGGCCCCCACATCAGGAAACACCACATTCAATGATAGCGGAGTAGGTGGATCATCAAAATTAGTGTCTATGGCAGGACGAGGCGGCGCTGTGGCGAAATTAGGGTTAATCGCTTGCATGGCCTCAGCTACCGGAAACTCAGCAACAATAGGCAACGGATTGGGTGCTGCATCAAATGTGGTATCGATAGTAGGACGCACCGGCTTAATGGGACTGACATACTGATCGACCGTAGCAGTGACCGTCCCTAATTCGGTACTTATTTGTGGGACATCGCCAATGGTGTTAATCAGATCGTTCATCTGGTCGATGACGGCTACCAGAGATAACGCCTGCTCCTCGGCTTTAGTGCGGTGTTCCAGGATACCTTCGACAACAATATCCTGATTGCTTAAGGAAAATAAAGTAGGTGCAAAGGGGTCAAAAATTGCCATTAGGTATCCTCATTGGGATTATTGCGTCATCACGACGCTAGGTGTTTGAATTGCTAGAGTGTAGG
>JBAZUB010000025.1 GCA_041661625.1 Patescibacteria group bacterium
ATTAACTGTGCCATTGGCATCAGAATCTTTATAAGCGGCTGAAACCGGAATCGGCGAAGCCAAGTCAGTAATAGCAACTGGTCCGGTCGTAACAGCCGCGTTAGATGAGGCATCAACTACGCTATTGTTAAGATCATCATTGTCATAAGCGACTGTCGGATTGACCGCGCCGCCAGTTTCATTGGCATCCGCGGTAACTCCGATGGGGTATGTAATAGTTCCGGGGTTATCGCTGGAAGTGGCATAAACTGCGCCGATTGAACCAACCGTAATTGTCCAATCAACTGCCGTGCTGCCCGTCACCACTACCGTCTCCGACCAAGAAGCACTAAGAAAATTTATCGCGCCATCGGCATCGTCATCAGTGTATTGCCCACCGATAAGAACCGGACCGGCGCCATCGACATAAGTAGCCTGGACTTGATCAACAAGAACCGCGTTAGTATTTGTACCATCAGTCAGAGAGAAGGAATTTTGAGCAGAAACAGCCAAGAGGGTAGAATCATCCTTTGTGGCGACAGTGCTTGCTTCTACCCCCAAGACAATTGTAGTTGTAGTATCAGCACCAGCAATAAGATCTGTGTTGTTAGTGCCAAAAGCCGCGCCAATGAAGCTTCCCACATTGCCAAAAGTTAAATCATTAGCCGCGAGAATTGAACCTGCCGTGACTGTTTCCGTGTAATCGAGTTTTATCCGATCAACCAGACCATCAGTATCTCCGTCTAAATAAGTAATGGTTTTGATTACCGGAGCCGCGCCGTCATTTTCCGTGTCCGTCACATTGGTGTCACCAGTCAGAATCGCCACCAATTGTGTATTCGTAGCATCATTATATTCAGTTCCCGCGTTTGCGCCCTGTTGGGTGTAAATAATTTCCAGATCAGCGTTTAGGGTATTATTTGGCGTTACATTTGCTTCATTCAAATCAACTATAATAACTAACGGACTAGTAGTAGCCGTAGCGGCGTCGCCGACATTATCCGCGTTGGTGTCAAAAGCCACGGCGGTAATTGTCACCGGATCAACTCCCGCGTTATCAGTCGCAGTCCAGCCGGTAAGGTCATGAACAGCCGCGGTGGCTAGGCCGGCGTTATTAACCGTAACCCTAGCTTTATTTATTTCCCCATCCAAATCCGTATCAAGCAAGGTTATGTCCGTTACGGAGTTGTCCCCCGCCGCCAAAACCGGCAAAACTCCCGGACTTTGAGGAGTTGGCATGGTAAATGCCACGGCCAACCCTAAAACTAAAAATACTACCACCGACAATGGCAATACTTTAAAAAAACTTTTTTTGATTTTTTCTGCCATAAATTTTTGAATCTAGAATCCAAAAATAGAATCTAGAAAATTAAAATTATTTTGTTTATATATTAATTATTTATCTACAAAAAGTGTCCACATCCCCTCCTGATGGAATTATTTTTATTATATCACAAAACCAGACCGGAATAAACCGGCCTGGTTTTTAGATCTGTTTGGTTTGACTTAGAAAATCCTCATAATCGCATTCTCCGCAGCGGTTAAATCTGTGCCCGCGACATAAGTAACGGTCGAGGGGATCGTGAGAATATGAGCGTACTGAAAATTATTCGCGGTAAATCCGGCCGAGGTGATTTTTCTCTTCTCGGCGTTCTGGATGTAATAGACATCAACTGAGCTGGAGTATTTCACGAGCGCGCCGGTTGGATGGGAGTCGGTCGTGATATCAGAACCAAAGAGGTAATCAACCCAAAAGATGACAGGGACATCAATGACTTTTGTCGCCCAGTTGGAACCATAAAGAGTGGTGGCGCGAGCTTCGGTCGGAACCCAGCGGAGAAGTCCGTTTGGTTCAACGGCGTAAACCTTGGGATTTGTATCAATCTTCACGAGCACAGTACCAGGGCGAACGGTAACATTATCGCCGAGAGCAACTGCCTGAAGTGTTGTCGCGGAAACGCTCTTAATATTGGCAAAATCAGGATACCAGCTGTTGTAGGTCTTTACATTCGGGAAAATGTGGCGCTTGTTGTCAGAACCGTAGTAGTAAACAGTTGTACTTAGGGGGCTCTTAAAAAGATCGCCTGCCTGCAATTCACCCAAAGGAGTTTCTGGCGTGGCCGGAGTTTCCGGAGTGCCTGGGGTTTCAGGTGTTCCTGGTACAGGAGTGACATAAGTAATGGTAAAGTTGGCGTCGGAGATATCTGAGGTCACAAGAAGACTGCTGGAATCGTATCCTTCAATTTTTATTTTTGCTGCGCTATTCGCCACGTTGGGAACTGTCCAAGAATAAGAGCCGTCGTTATTCTCATTTGCAGCGATTGTGTACGGAAAGTTGATGCCTGAGTCTAGAGAATATAATAATTTAATTTTGCTGATGCTCGTGCCAGTTGTCGACCAAGTAATATTATGGCTCGAATTGCCAGCCCAAGATTCGCCGCCGTTCGGGGATGTAACCGTGACAGAATTGGATATAGCGCCTGTTCCTCCACCTCCGCCGACAATCAATGAAGTAAAGGAAAATGGGTTAGCCACCGGACCGGCAGCAAGACTTCCGTCGCCACCCGCGGCTGACTCGCCAGCCGTGGCCGTGTAAGTATACAACGTGGCGACATCAAACGCCGTG